>DYRB01000156.1 GCA_020718945.1 Lamprocystis purpurea
GTGATCGCCTCGGTGGTGCAGTTCACCGAGACGGTGATGCACAAGACCAGCCCGGTCCTCTACCAACTGCTGGGCATCTTCCTGCCGCTCATCACCACCAACTGCGCCGTGCTGGGCGTGGCCCTGCTCAATCTCCAGGACCAGCGCAACCTGACCGAGTCCATGGTCTACGGCTTCGGCGCCGGGGTGGGCTTCTCCCTGGTCCTGATCCTGTTCGCCGGGGTACGCGAACGGGTGACGGTGTCCGATGTGCCTGAGCCCTTCCAGGGCAGCGCCATAGCGCTGATCACCGCCGGGCTCATGTCCCTGGCCTTCATGGGCTTTGCCGGGCTCGTCGCCCACTAGCGGAGGCCGTAGATGATCCTCGCCATCCTCGCCATCGCCGCCCTGGCCGTCGTCATGGGGGCCCTGCTGGGCTATTCGGCCCTGCGCTTCCGCGTCGAGGGCAACCCCATCGCCGATCAGGTGGACGCCATCCTCCCCCAGACCCAGTGCGCCCAGTGCGGCTACCCGGGATGCCGCCCCTACGCCGAGGCGGTGGTGAAGGATGACGAGGCCATCAACAAGTGCGTCCCAGGCGGCGAGGCGGTGGTGCTGGCCCTGGCGGACCTGCTCGGGCGCGATGCCCCGTCATCCGATGGTGCGGTCGAGAAGCCCAAATGCGTGGCAGTCATCGACCCCAACGAGTGCATCGGCTGCACCCTGTGCCTCCAGTCCTGCCCGGTGGACGCCATCATGGGCGCGGCCAAGCAGTTGCACGGGATCATCGCCAGCGAGTGCACCGGCTGCGAGCTGTGCCTCAAGCCCTGCCCGGTGGAGTGCATCCACATGAAGCCCGTCGAGACCACGGTGCGGACCTGGAAGTGGCCCTTCCCCGCCAACCGGCCCCAGGCCCCAGCCCCATCAGTCGCGGCCTAGGCCGCCCCCGATCCCGCATACCCACCGCAGCGATCCAGAGCGCCACACCCAAAGGTCCAGACAAGGTGCAAGCCGCAGAGCCCAGATTCAAACAGCGCCGGCTGTGGCAGTTCCACGGCGGCATCCATGTCCCCGACGAGAAGGCCCTGTCCAATGGTGCCCCGGTGGAGCCCAGCCCCTGTCCGCCGGTGCTGGTGCTGCCCCTGCAACAGCACATAGGGGCACCGGCCAGCCCGGTGGTGAAGGTCGGCGACCGGGTGCTCAAGGGGCAACTGATCGCCGAGCCCCGGGGCTATGTCTGCGCCCCGGTCCACGCCTCCAGCTCGGGCACCGTCGTGGCCATCGAGGATCGGCCTATCCCGCACCCCTCGGGACTCAGCGCCCCCTGTATGGTCATCGAGACCGACGGCCTGGAGGAATGGGCCGATCTGCTCGAACCCCTGATCGACTACGAGTCCCTGGACCCGGGCGTGCTGCGCGAGCGCATCCGCAACTGCGGTGTGGTGGGTCTGGGCGGTGCCGCCTTCCCCACCGGCGTCAAGCTCAACCCGGGCAGCGATCACCCCATCCACACCCTGGTGGTGAACGGGGCCGAGTGCGAGCCCTACATCACCTGCGACGACCTGCTCATGCGCGAGCGCTCCGGGGACATCCTGGAGGGCATCCGCATAGTCCTGCACCTGCTCGGGGCCCGCCAGTGCCTGGTGGGCATCGAGGACAACAAGCCGGAGGCCATCGAGGCCATGCGCCTGGCCCGGGCGGAGAGCGACCTCAAGGACCGGGTCGAGGTGGTGGTCATCCCCACCCTGTACCCCAGCGGGGGGGAGCGCCAGCTCATCAAGGTCCTCACCGGGCGCGAGGTGCCGAGCCACGGCATCCCGGCGCAGATCGGTATCGTCTGCCAGAACGTGGGCACCCTGGCCGCGGTGGCCGACGCGGTGCTACGCGGCTGGCCGCTCATCGAGCGCTATGTCACCGTCACCGGGCGCGGCGTGGCCAGACCGGCCAATCTAAAGGTCCGGATCGGCACCCCGGCCAACGAACTGATCGCCCAATGCGGCGGCCTGAAGGGCGACCTGGCCAAGCTGGTGTGCGGCGGGCCCATGATGGGCTTCGAGATCACCGACACCCGCATCCCCATCGCCAAGGCCGCCAACTGCCTGCTGGCCCTGACCCCTGCGGAGGCCCCGGACCCGGGCCCAGCCCTGCCCTGCATCCGCTGCGGGCGCTGCGCCGACGCCTGCCCGGCCAACCTGCTGCCCCAGCAGATCTACTGGAACGCCCGCGCCAAGGACCTGGACCGGGTGCAGGACTACAACCTCTTCGACTGCATCGAGTGCGGCTGCTGCGCCCAGGTGTGCCCCTCCCACATCCCCCTGGTGCAGTACTACCGCTACGCCAAGACCGAGTCCTGGGCCCGGGAGCAGGACAAGCGCAAGGCCGAGCAGGCCAAGGCCCGACACGACGCCAAGCTGGAGCGCCAGGAGCGCCAGGAGCGCGAGCGCCAGGCCAAGCTGCGCTCCAAGGCGGTGAAGGACAAGCCGGCTGCACCGGCCGCGGCTACGACCGAGACCGGGGCCGGCACCGCGCCCGAGGTCGATCCCAAGCAGGCGGCCATAGAGGCGGCACGGGCCCGCGCTGCGGCCAAGAAGGCGGCCCTGGCGGAACAGGGCCTGGCGCCGAAGAACACCGAGGACCTGGCCCCGGCCCAGCAGAAGCAGGTCGCCGCCGCGCAAGCCCGACGCCAGGCCGCGGGCCTGACCGAACCGGCGCCGACCCCCACCGAAACCGCGGCGCCCGGGCCCAAGGCCGCCGCCGCCACCGAGGAGCAGGCCTGACATGACCGGCGTCGTCGTCTCATCCCCCCACGTCCCGCGGGTCAACCGGGTGGACCGGGTCATGCTCCAGGTCATCCTGGCCCTGATCCCCGGGACCCTGGTCATGACCTGGTACTTCGGCTGGGGCCTGCTGATCAACATGGCCCTGGCGGTGACCTTCGCCGTGGCCGCCGAGGCGGCGGTGATGCACCTGCGCGGCCGGCCGGCCCTATCGACGGTCACGGACCTCAGCGCCGTGGTGACCGCCCTGCTCCTGGCCATCGCCATACCGCCGACCCTGCCCTGGTGGCTGACCCTGGTCGGCGTGCTGTTCGCCATAGTCGTGGTCAAGCAGCTCTACGGCGGCCTGGGTTACAACCCCTTCAATCCGGCCATGGCCGCCTATGTCTTCCTGCTCATCTCCTGGCCCGTGGCCATGACCACCTGGCTGCCGCCCCATATGCTGACGGACCACCCGCTGAGCCTGGTCGAGTCCCTGCAGGCGATCTTTCTCTCCACCCCCCCCGGCGGGACCTGGGACGCCATCTCCGCCGCCACCCCGCTCGGGGAGATGCGCAACCAACTGGGGGAGAACCGGATGATCTCGGAGATCCGCCAGAGCCCGCTGTGGGGTGACTTCGGCGGGCGCGGCTGGGAGTGGGTCGGCAACTGGTTCCTGGTCGGCGGGCTCTACCTGGTGTGGAAGCGCATCATCACCTGGCACATCCCGGTCGCCTTCATCGCCGGCATGCTGTTCGTAGCTGGGACCCTGTGGGCCCTGGACGCCCAGACCCACCCCTTCCCGGCCTTCCACCTATTCAGCGGCGGGGCCATCCTGGGGGCCTTCTTCATCGCCACGGACCCGGTGACCGCCTGCACCACCAAGAAGGGGCAACTCATCTTCGGCGCCGCCATCGGCGCCCTGGTGGTGGTCATTCGCACCTGGGGCGGCTACCCGGACGCGGTCGCCTTCGCCGTGCTGTTGATGAACATCGCAGCCCCCACCATCGACTACTACACCCAACCGCGGGTCTATGGCCACGCCGGAGGCAGTAAGTGAAGGTCTTGCCCGTCCTGATCTCCGGCCTGGTGCTGGGGGCCTTCGCCGTGGTCGGCGTCGCCCTGGTCGCCGTCACCCACGCCTCCACCGCCGAGCGCATCGCCGCCAACGACCGCATGACTATGCTCAGGAAGCTGCAGGCCATAGTCCCGGCGGAACAGATCGGCAACGACCCCATCGCCGACCGCATCGATGTACAGGACCAAAAGATGCTGGGCGCCCCAAACACGCAGGTCTATCGTGTCCGCAAGGACGGCGAGGCGGTGGCCCTGGTCCTCAACCCGGTGGTCCCGGATGGCTACGCCGGGCCCATCAAGCTCCTGGTATCGGTGATGAAGGACGGCAGCCTGGGCGGGGTGCGGGTGATCTCCCACCACGAGACCCCGGGGCTGGGGGACAAGATCGAGGAGACCCGCACCGATTGGGTCCTCGGCTTCGCCGGCAAGTCCCTGGACAACCCCAGCGAGGGCCAGTGGAAGGTCAAGCGCGACGGCGGGGTCTACGACCAGTTCACCGGGGCCACCATCACCCCCAGGTCCATCGTCAAGGCGGTAGCCAACACCCTGCGCTACGTCAAGGCCCAGGGCGAGCAACTCTATACGCAGCCGGCGGTCCCGGCGGGCAAGGGGGCATCCTGAATGGCCGGGCAGACCTATCTCGACATAGTCCGCGACGGGCTCTGGAACAACAACCAGCCGCTGGTGGCCCTGCTGGGCATGTGCCCCCTGTTGGCGACCACCACCTCCGCCACCAACGGGCTGGGTATGGGCATCGCCACCACCGCGGTCCTGACCGGCTCCAATCTGGTGGTCTCGCTCATCCGCCATCTGGTCCGCCCGGAGATCCGCCTGCCGGTGTTCGTGCTCATCATCGCCTCCTTCGTGACCGCGGTGGATCTCAGCATGCAGGCCTGGTTCTTCGAGCTGTACAAGGTGCTCGGCATTTTCATCCCACTGATCGTGGTCAACTGCATCATCATCGGCCGCGCCGAGGCCTTCGCGGTCAAGAACCCGCCCCTGCGCGCCGTGGTCGATGGCCTGGCCATGGGGGCCGGCATGACCCTGGTCCTGATGGTGCTGGGCGGCCTGCGCGAGTTCGTCGGCCAGGGGACCCTGTTCGCCCAGGCCGACCTCATGCTCGGCGCAGTGGGCAAGGCCCTGATGGTCAACCTGGGAAGCGACTTCCACGGCGCCATCCTGGCCATACTCCCGCCGGGGGCCTTCATCTTCCTGGGGCTCCTGATTGCCCTGAAGAACCTCATCGACAAGCGGGTGAAGCAGCGCCAGGCGGCGCCGGCCAAGGCAACACCCACGGACGCGGAGCCCCAGGCGGCTGGTTGATGCTAGAAGGGGCAATTCGGCCGCAAATTACGCAAATTAACGCAAATGGGTCAGTCAGTTAGGCAAAGACCGCAGGTCTCCCGCAGGGTGAACCGGAGACCAATACGAAGTCCTTGTTCATTTGCGTCTATTTGCGTTCATTTGCGGCTCAACTGCTTTTGGATTCTCGGGGCACCTCGGCGGGGGGGTGCTCTGTCTAACCTATCCCGTCGGCAACGCCAGGCCGCCGAACCCCGCCTGGAGGTGGTCGGGCAATCGGGCTAGGTCCGCGGGCTCGTCGATGTCGGGCAGCCCATCCCCCACCCAGGCCCGCCAGCCCAGGGCCGCGATGCGGGCCAGGGTCAGCCCCGCCACCGCGTCGGTACCCCAGGGCAGGCCGGCGAACAGGCTGGGGTGGAACCCCCGCAGGCCCAGAAGCACATAGCCGCCGTCCTGGGCCGGGATCAGCGCGGCCTCGTGTTGGTCGAGGGCGGCGACGGCCTGGCGCAGGCGTGCGGCGCCCAGGGCCGGGCAATCGGTGCCGATCAACAGGACCCGTTCCCCGGCCCCCAACCGTCGGCGTGCTGCCCGGGCCATCCGGGCCCCCAGATCGCCGTCCCCCTGATCGCTCAGCTCCAGCCCCGGCGGCAGGGCCAGGCCGGCCCAGTCCGGGTGACCGGGGGCCGGGCTGGCGCACAGCTCCACCGG
Source organism: Lamprocystis purpurea (assembly GCA_020718945.1). GTDB lineage: Bacteria > Pseudomonadota > Gammaproteobacteria > Chromatiales > Chromatiaceae > DYRB01. Next base: position 5,823 of record DYRB01000156.1, read on the forward strand.
ACCCGTGGTGGCGGCCAGGGCGCGGGCCAGGGTGTCATCCAGCAGGAGGGCGGCAAGCCGCGCCGCCCCCACTGCCCCCAGGGCGGGAATGAGGCGGGTCTTGACCCGGCCGGGCACCGGGGCCTTGGCGAACACCAGGATGCGGATCACGCTCACCCAGGTCCAACCCCGGTGCCGCCACCCTGGGAGGGATAGCGACCGGCCAGCGACTCCGCGGGCACCCCACGCCAATAGTCGAAGCGCAGCCGCCACATGAGCAGCAGGGTGCGCCAGGGCCCCTGGGTCTCCCAGCGCCGCCCTGAAGTCACCACTCGGGCCCGCAGACAAGCGGGGGGCCCCAGGCGCTTGAGGCGCACGGACAGCTCGATGTCCTCCATGAGGGGCTGGTCGGGGAAGCCGCCCACCGCGGCGAAGGCGGCCCTGGTGCAGAACTGGGCCTGGTCCCCGGTGCTGATGCCGGTCAGGCGCGAGCGCAGGTTCATCAGGGCCGCGATCAGCCGCAGCAGCCTTGGCCGGCCGGCGATGTGGACATCGAAGCGGCCCCAGCACCGCGCCCCCAGGGCCCCGGCGATCAGCCCCTCGGCCGCCGCGGGTAACCGGGTGTCGGCGTGGAGAAAGACCAGGGCCTCGCCGCGGGCCTGGGCTGCCCCGGCGTTCATCTGCCGGGCGCGGCCCCGGGGGGCGGTGAGGACCAGATCCGCCAGGGGGGCCGCCAGGTCCGGGGTGCCGTCAGCGCTGCCCCCGTCGGCAACTATGACCTCGTGGCCCAGGGCACGCAGGGGCTGCAAGGCGATCAGGGCCGGCTCCAGCCCCGCCGCCTCGTCCAGGGTCGGGATGACGATGGACAGCCTCAAGGCGCCGCGCCCGCAGCCGTATTGGCGTGGGATTGCATGGGTCTCAGACCTCCCGATAGATCTCCGCCCCCGCCTGCACGAACTCCGCGGCCTTCTCCTTCATGCCCTCGGCCAGGGC
>DYRB01000157.1 GCA_020718945.1 Lamprocystis purpurea
GGCGAGGCGCCGCTCCCACGGGCACCGATCTGGCCCCCAAATTTGGAACTGCTGGATCGCGTCGGCCTTGCCCACAAGGGGCCCCGTTACCAGGGCCGCCCGCAGACCTTCTCCGCTGACTGACACCGTCTGCCGGCACTGATCTTTCCGGCTTCTCTCTCGCACGCTAGCCTTGCGGCAGTTACGTTGTTGCTTGGTGCCGGCAACGTCGAACGTCTCGTCCTTCCTGCCCGACTTCCCTCAGCGCGACTTTGCTTTCCGCGCCTCTCGTTACCGCCCAGCACGATACAGAACGGCGGGCTCTGGGTCAGCCAGGCGCCAGGTCCAGCCCCCGGGGCAACTGCATGGTGATGCAGTGGAGGCTGCCCCCCTGGCGGATCAAGGGGCGGCAGTCCAGGGTCAGGACCTCCCGCCCGGGAAAGACCTCGGCCAGGCGGCCAGCGGCGACCCCGTCGGCCGGGTCACCGTAGACCGGCATCAGCAGGGCCCCGTTCAGGATCAGGAAGTTGGCATAACCGGCGGGGAGCCGGTGGCCGTCATCCGGGTCATAGAGCGGGGCCGGGCAGGGCAGGGGGATCAGGCGATAGGGCCGCCCGTCGGCCTGGGTCAGGGCCTGGATCTCCGCCTCCATCTCCAGCAGCCCCGCATGGTCCGGGTCGCTTGAGCTTTCGCTGCGCACATAGCACAGGGTGTCCGGGGCGCAGAAGCGGGCCAGGGTGTCGATGTGTCCGTCGGTGTCGTCGCCGCTGAGGAATCCGGATTCCAGACACAGGAAGCGGTTGATGCCGAGGCGGCGGGTCAACTCAAGCTGGCAGGCCGCCCTGTCCCAGCCCGGGTTGCGTTCCGGGTCCACCAGGGTGCGGGTCACTGCCAGCAGGGTCCCGACCCCGTCGGTGTCGATGGCGCCCCCCTCCAGGGTCAGGGGGCTCTGGGTCAGGGTAGCCGACCCAAAGACCCCAGCGGCATGCAGGGTGGCGGTGATGCGGTCGTCCAGGTCCCAGCCGTACTTGCCGCCCCAGGCGTTGAAGCGGAAGTCGATCAGCTGCGGCCGCCCGGCCGGGTCCAGGACTGTGATGGGGCCATGGTCCCGGGTCCAGGCGTCGTCGCTGGGGGCCAGCGCCAGGCGGAGCCGGCCGGCGGGGGCCCCGGCGGCCTTAAGTCGGGCCTCGCAGGCGGCGCGCACCGTTTGGTCGTGGCAGACCACCAGGACCGGCTGGAAGCGGGCGATCAGAGCGGTGAGTTCGGTCCACAGGGCCTCCGCCCGGGCGATCTGGTGGGCCCAGGCGGTCTGGGGGTGGGGCCAGGTCAGCATGATGGCGGCCTGGGGTTCCCATTCGGCGGGGAGGCGGGGCATAGGGGCTTCCGTGGCGCTGTACGACGGGCCCGCCATGATCCCGGAAAGCCGGCCGCGGCTCCAGCCTGACCGCCCCGGCTCTGCTAAACTGCGCGACCCGCACGCCCCCGGCCGCACCCGGTGGGCGCCGCCCCTTCGATCCCGCCGGCCAGCGCCGGCCCATCAACGGACCCGTTGGACACCATGTTCCATCCCCTATCGCTCTTCATCGGGCTGCGCTACACCCGCGCCAAGCGGCGCAACCACTTCATTTCCTTCATTTCGCTGATCTCCATGCTGGGCATAGCCTTAGGGCTGGTGGCCCTGATCGTCGTCCTGTCGGTGATGAACGGGTTCCACAAGGAGATCCAGGCGCGCATCCTCGGCATGGCCTCGGACGCCACCCTGAGCGACCCCTACGGCAACATGGAGGATTGGCAACCGCTGCTCGCCCGGGTGCGTACCCAGCCCCAGGTGGTGGGGGCCGCCCCCTTCGTCGAGCTTCAGGCCATGCTCGCCAACGGCTCCAAGGTCAGTGGCGCCATGCTCCGCGGCATAGTCCCGGTGGAGGAGGACCAGGTCGCGCAACTGCGCAAGGACATGGCGGAGGGTGACCTGGACGGGCTGCGCCCGGGGGAGTTCAACATAGTGCTGGGCCGCGAGCTGGCCCTGGTCCTGGGGGTTGGAGTGGGGGACAAGGTCACGGTGGTGACCCCCCAGGTCAATTCGACCCCGGCGGGGATGATGCCGCGGCTCAAGCGCTTCAACGTCACCGGCATCTTCGCCGTGGGCATGCAGGACTACGACCGCGGGGCGGCCTTCATGCACATGGACGACGCGGCCAAGCTGATGCGCCTGGGGGAGGGGGTGAGCGGGTTGCGGCTCAAGCTCACCGACCAGTTCCAGGCCCCGCGCCTGGCGCGGGAGGTGGCCCAGGCCCTGGGCGGTACCTACCTGGTCAGCGACTGGACCATGCAGCACCGCAACTTCTTCGCCGCCCTGGCCACGGAGAAACGGATGATGACCATCATCCTGTTCCTGATCGTGGCCGTGGCCGCATTCAACATCGTCTCCACCCTGGTCATGGTGGTCACCGACAAGCGCTCCGACATCGCCGTGCTGCGCACCCTGGGGGCCTCGCCGGGGCGGGTCATGGGCATCTTCATGGTCCAGGGGACCGCTATCGGGGTGGTCGGGACCCTGATCGGGGTGATCGGGGGGGTGCTGCTGGCCTGGAACGTGGAGCCCATAGTCGCCTGGATCGAGCGTGCCTTCGGTGTCCACTTCCTCGACCCCGCCATCTACTACATCAGCGCCCTGCCCTCGGACGTGCATATGTCCGACGTGCTGGCGGTGGGCATCGGGGCCTTCTGCATTTCGGTGCTCGCGACCCTGTACCCTGCGTGGCGCGCCGCCCGCACCGACCCGGCGGAGGCCCTGCGCTATGAGTGACCCAACCGCGGCGATCACCCCGGTCCTGGAGGCCCGGCGCCTGAGCAAGAGCTTCATGCAGGGCCCGGCGGAGGTCTCGGTGCTCCGCGACCTGGATTTCGCCGTCCCCCCCGGGGCCCGGGTCGCGGTCATCGGGGCCTCCGGGTCCGGCAAGAGCACATTGCTGCACTGCCTGGGAGGGCTCGACGCTGCCAGCTCCGGCAGCGTCCACTGGGTCGGGCAGGACGTGGCCAAGCTGGGGGAGGTCAAGCGCGGCCAGTTGCGCAACCGCAGCCTCGGCTTCGTCTACCAGTTCCACCACCTGCTCCAGGAGTTCACGGCCATGGAGAACGTGGCCATGCCCCTGCTCATCGGCGGCCTGGCCCCCAAGGAGGCCCGCGGCCGGGCCGAGGCCCTGCTGGAGCGGGTCGGGCTGGGGCATCGGCTGACCCACAAGCCCTCGGAGCTGTCCGGCGGCGAGCGCCAGCGGGCCGCCATCGCCCGGGCCCTGGTCACCCGCCCGGCCTGTGTACTGGCCGACGAGCCCACCGGCAACCTGGACCGCCACACCGCCGGGATGGTCTACGAGCTGATGCTGGAGCTGAACGCCGAGATCGGCACCAGCCTGGTGATCGTCACCCACGACCCGCAACTGGCCGGGCGCATGGATCAGGTCTGGCGGCTGGACGACGGGGCCTTGGTCCCTGCCGGAGACGCCTGATCGGCCAGGGGCCTGGCAGGATGCCGGGACCCAGGCCAAGGACGGTACGCGGCGGGTTGGCTGAGGTGCCGCACTGATCGGCAGGTCCAGGGGCGGACCGCCGCCAGGCGATAGGACCCCGCCCGCCGATTACCATGCCTGGACACCGCCCACTAGCTGACCCCGGGCCCCCTCTGGTGGGCCTGCGCCTCGGCCAGCGCCGAGGCCCAGTGGGGGGGCGCCGCCAGAGCGGGCCCCCCGCAGCGCCCGGACGAGGACTGGACGGGCTTGACTTAGGTCAAACGGTACATTAGCGGATGCTAATATATTTTCCCCATCCTAAGCCAAGTCCTTTCTGGAGAACTCCATGAACGCCAAGCCCCTTCTACCCCTGACCCTGATCGCCGCCCTCCTGGTGCCCGGCCTGGCCGCTGCCGAGTACCTCCCCCAGGACAACGACAACCGCGACGCCTGCTGCCTGGCGGCGGAATACCGGCTCCCGGAGGCCCGGCCTCAGGCCGCCGCCGGGCCCGCCCCGACCGCGGCTGTCCCGAGCCAGGGCGCCGCCGAGTTCCCCTGCCAGGTCCCGTTGGGCGACGTCGCCTGCTGTGTCGGGGCCGAGTGGAAGCTCGGCGCACGCTAGCCGCCACGCGACCAGGCCAGGGCAGGCCGCTGGACCCCCGCCCGGGCTCAGGCCCCGGGCGGGGGTTCGTCCTCCCGGTCGAAGCGCAGATTGGGCAGGTTGACCAGGCCCATCACATGCAGGACCAGCCCCGCTGATATGAAAAAGACCACCGCCGCCGCCAGGCTCGCGACGACCGGGTGATCGGCCCCCAGCCCGTCGGCCCTATAACCCAGGACGAAGAGACAGGTCAGGGCCCCGGCGTAGCTCAACCAGGCGGCAACCCGGCTGATACGCTGACCGAGGCCGCCGGGCCTCGGCTCGCCCCAGGGCCTCAACCCGGGCCCCCGGCGGCGCGCCCCAGGCTGGGCAACCCGATCTCCGTGTCCGTCAGGTAGCAGCCCGGGTCCTCGGCCCAGGGGTCGCCCTGGAGTTGGAAGGCCCGGGTGCGGGTGTTGCCATTGCAGATGTCCAGATACACACAGGCGGCGCAGCGCCCGGTGACCGGGCGGGGGCGCTGCTTGAGCCCAGCCATGAGCGGGTCGCTGCGGTCCTCCCAGATGGCCCCGAAGGGCCGGTCGCGGACATTGCCCAGGCTGTGGCCCCACCAGAAGCTGTCCGGGTGGACCTCGCCCAGGTTGTCGATATTGGCCACGTCCACCCCGGAGGCGTTGCCGCCCCAGCCGCGCAGCACCGCGGCCAAGTCGGCGCAGCGCTCGCCCAGGCGTGAGCGTACCCAGTGGAGCAGATAGACGGCATCGGCGTCGTTGTTGCCGGTGACCAGTTCCAGGGGCCGGCCGGCCCGGATGCGGGCCCAGCAGGTGTCGAACAACAGGTCCATGGCCGCCCGGGTCATGCGGAACTGGGCATCGTCGCCGCGATTGGCGTTGCCGCGACCGGCATAGTTCAGGTGCGACAGATAGAACTTGTCGATGCCCTCGGCGGCCATCAGGTCCAAGAGGCCGGGGAGGTCGGCGGCGTTGTCGCGGGTCAGGGTGAAGCGCACCCCGACCCGGATGCCGGCGTCCCGGCACAGGCGCAGCCCCCGCAGGGACTCCCGGAAGGCCCCGGGGCGGCGGCGGAAGCGGTCGTGGGTACCCTCCAGGCCGTCCAGGCTGATGCCCAGATAGTCGAAGCCGGCGGCGCGGATGCTCGGCACCCGGTCGGCGTCGATCAGGGTGCCATTGGTGGACAGGGCGACGAAAAACCCCAGGGCCTTGGCCCGCTCCGCCAGGGGGAATATGTCCGGGCGCATCAGCGGCTCGCCGCCGGAGAGGATCAGGGCCGGGACCCCGTAGGCGCGCAGATCGGCCATAACCGCGAATGCGTCCGCGGTCGTTAGCTCGCCGGCGAAGTCTTTGTCCGCCGAGGTGGAATAGCAGTGGCGGCAGTTGAGGTTGCAGCGGCGGATCAGGTTCCAGATCACCACCGGACCGCTCGGCCGGGCGGGTGGTGCGGCGGCGGCGCTGGCCAGGCGGGCCGGATCGGCGAGCAGTTGCAGGTAGCGGCTGACACGAAACATGGCGATTCCCTTGGGCTTAAGTCTCAGGCGGCCCGTGCTGGGGCAAAGCGCAGCCCGGTCTTCTTCAGGATGGCCTCGCTGAACAGGACCCGATGGTCGCGGCAATGGGTTCCCACCAGGGCCTCGATCTGTGTCGCCGCCGCGGTCACCTCGGCGCGATCCCGGCCATGCACCATGGCGAACAGGTTGTAGGGCCACAGGGGCAGGTGGGGCGGGCGGCGGTAGCAGTGGCTGACGCAGTCCAGGGCCCCGATGCGCTCCCCCAGGGCGTCCACCTGGGCCTCGTCGATGTCCCACACCGTCATGCCATTGCCCTTGAGTCCCAGGCGGTAGTGGTTGGGCACGGCCCCGATGCGCCGGGCGGCCCCGGCCGCGAGCAGGCGCCGCAGCCGTTCCTGCACCGTCTGGGCATCGCTCCCGACCTCCAGCGCCACGACCTCATAGGGCTGAGGGTCCAGGGGCAGCCCGGCCTGGGTAGCCTCCACCAGGGCCAGGTCCAGGGCGTCCAGGACTAGGGCCCCGGTCGGGCGCTCCCGCTCGACCCGGCGCAGGCCGATGCCGCCGTCCTCGTCCAGGTGCAGCCAGAAGCCCAGGTGGTATTCCTTCAGTTTGGGGAAGTCGTAGACGCTCAGGCCGGTGACGGACTGGATGCGGCGCAGCGCGGCTTGGAGGGCCTGCTCCGTGGGGGTGGCCAGCACGAACCACATGTTCAGTTCATGGTCGCGGCGGTAGTTGTGGGCCACCTCGGTGCTCGCCTCCAGCAGCCGCGCCACGCCCTCGAAGTCCGGTTCCGGCACCGCCATGGCCGCCAGGGTGAAGCGCCCGCCCAGGCGCTCGGCGTCCCACAGGGGGCCGAAGCGGGTCAGGATGCCGGCCTCCAGCAACCCCTGGACGGCGGTAATCAGGGTCGCCTCGTCCGTCCCCAGGGCCAGGGCCGCCTCCTCGAAGGGGCGGTCGCAGAGTGGGAAGCCGCCCTGGAATTGATTAATGAAGGCGCGCCCCAGGGGGCTTGGCATGGGCACGGGACTGGCCTCTTGGTCGGTGGGTCGAGGGCGACGCGGCGGTAAGGAACAGTTCAGAAACAACTGAGACATCTGGGGGGCGGGCGTCCCCCCCGCCAGACGGGCCAGAGGCCCGTCCCCCGGTCCAGAACGTATCGCTTGTTCT
>DYRB01000158.1 GCA_020718945.1 Lamprocystis purpurea
GGCTGGCCCAGCACCCCGTCGCGGCGAGGCGCCGCTCCCACGGCAATACCCGCCATTTCAATGACTTGGCCATCCCCAACAGCTAATGCAGACAGAGCCACAGCCATAGCCTGGGCCTAGCCCGCGGCCGGCAGGTTGTCGAGCTTGAGCTTGAGCAACTGGGACAGGCTGGCCCCGGCGGCGATGGCCCGCTCGTAGGCCGTGCGGGCCTCGGCAACGCGGCCCTGGCTGGCGGCGATGTCGCCCTGGATGGCCGCAAAATCCCCGCTGAAGCTGCCGGTGTCGGCGTATTGGGCGGCGATGGCCGCGGCCCGGTCCAGGTCACCCTTGTCCAGCAGGATGCGCGCCAGGCGCAGGGCTGCGATGCGCGCCAGGGCCGGGTCCGGGGCCTGGGTCATGACCTGCTCCAGGGCCGCCACGGCCCCCGCCGCGTCGCCCGCCTTGAGCTTGACCCGGGCCACCATGAGGTCGGCCAGGCTGGCGTAGGCGGACCCGCCGAAGCCGGCGCGGATGGCGTCGGCCTGGGCCAGGGCTGCGGCGCTGTCCTCACCCTCGGCGTTGGCCATGAGCTGCTCGAAGGCGGCGGATGCCTGCTGGCCTACCAACTCGCGATGCTCCACCCAGGCCCGCCAGCCGAACACCGCGGCCAGGCCTATGGCCACCCCGGCGACAACGGACATGCCGTTCTCCTTCCACCACTTCTTGATTGCCTCGACCTTTTCGTCGTCGGTTTCGTAATCGGCCATGTTCGCTCCGGCGCTGCTTGTTCGATGTTGTTCAGTCGCCCCGGCGCTGGGTCCGGGGCAGAGTCAATCTCAAATACGTTCGGCCAGATAGCCGGCCAGGTCGGCCAGGGGCACCTCGACCTGTTCGCCCTCCCCGCGCAGGGGCTTGACCTGGACGGTGCCGCGCTCGATCTCGCCCTCGCCCAGGACCAGGGCCAGGGGGGCCCCGCTGCGGTCGGCCTTCTTGAACTGGTTCTTGAAGTTGCCCCCGCCGCAGTTGCACATCAGCCGCAGCCCGGGCAAGCCGTCCCGCAGCCCCTCGGCCACCTGCAGGGCGCGGGCCTGGGCCGCCTCGCCCACCGCCACCAGATAGGCATGGACCTGGGGGGCCAGGGGCGGCGGGGTCTGCTCCAGCAGGGCGACCAGGCGCTCCAGGCCCAACGCGAAGCCCACCGCCGGGGTCGCGCGCCCGCCGAGCTGCTCCACCAGGCCGTCGTAGCGCCCGCCGGCACAGACCGTACCCTGGGCCCCCAGGTCCTCGGTGATCCACTCGAAGACGGTGCGGTTGTAGTAGTCCAGGCCACGCACCAGGCGCGGGTTGACGGTGCAGGCGAGCCCGGCGGCGGCAAGCCCGGCGCGGAACCCCTCGAAATGGGCCCTGGACTCCTCGCCCAGGAAGTCGAGGATGCTCGGCGCCGCTGCTATCACCCCGGCCATGTCCGGGTGCTTGGAGTCCAACACCCGCAGCGGGTTGGTGTAGAGGCGATTGCGGCTGTCGGCGTCGAGGCGCTCCAGGTGACCCTCCAGGTAGCGGATCAGCTCGGCGCGATAGACGGCACGCTCCTCGCCGCTGCCCAGGGTGTTGACCTCCAGGCGCAGGTTGGTCAGGCCCAGGGCCTGCCAGAGGCGGCGGGTGAGCAGGACCACCTCGATGTCGATGTCGGGCCCGGTCAGGCCGAAGACCTCCACCCCGATCTGGTGGAATTGGCGGTAGCGCCCGCGCTGGGGCCGCTCGTGGCGGAACATGGGGCCGCGGTACCAGAGCCGCTGGGCCTGACCCAGGAGCCCGCCCTCGATGACCGCCCGCACGCAGGAGGCGGTCCCCTCAGGGCGCAGGCTCAGCGAGTCGCCGTTGCGGTCGGCGAAGCTGTACATCTCCTTCTCGCAGATGTCGGTGACCTCGCCGATGGAGCGCTTGAACAGCTCCGTCATTTCCACCAGGGGCGTGCGGATCTCCGCGTAGCCGTAGGCCTCCAGCACAGCCCGGGCGCGGTCCTCGATGGCCTGCCACAGCGGGCTGGCCTCTGGCAGCAGGTCGTGCATGCCGCGGATGGCCTGGATGTTTTTCTCCATGAGGGGTCCTGTGGGCGGGGGCTGGGTCGTCAGGGGAGCTTGGCGGGGTCGAGTTTGAAACGGGCCACGTTGCCCTTGGCGACCCGGTTGAGGTCGAAGGGGGCGCCGCGGACCGACAGGGCGACGGAAGATGCCTTGCCAATCACGAAGGTGTAGGGCGGGGTCCCTCCCAGGACCCGCCGGTCACCCTTGGTCATGGACCCGGTGAGACTGAAGGACTTGGCCGAGTCGCGCACATCCACCCAGGTCGGGCCGTGGAATTCCAGCACCACCTCGTCAGGCTGCGAGGCCGCTGCGGGCCCGGCGGCGGCGGTCTGGGGGGAGCCCGGCTCAGGGGATGCCTGGGGTTCTGCCGGGGGTTCTGCCGGGGGTTCCGGGGCCGGCGCAGCAGCGGTGGCCGGCGCCGCGGTGTCGGCGGGTGGCACGGCTGCCAGGGCCGTTGGGACCGGGGCCACCGCCACCGGCTCGCGCCGTGCCGGCGCTGTGTCAGCGGGCGTGCCTGCTTGGGTACCTGCTTGGGTGTTGGCGGGGGTGCTGGAGGCAGCACCCGCCCGCGGCCGGTCCAGATCCCGGGCGGGTCCGGGGGATTGGGCCTCGACTGCGACGCCCGCGGCGCCGTTCAACTCGGGCTGCCCCGGGGCCTGCCCCTGCCACCACTGGGCGAAGAGGTAGGCCAGCCCGGCCACCACGGCGACGCTGGTCAGCCGCACCAGGACGCCACCGCCGCGGTGCTCCGGCGGGACCCCGCCCTGGACCCGCGGCCGAGCGGGCAGGGGCTGCCCCGTGGCGCTGCGATAGGCCGCCACCAGCGGCTCCGGGTCCAGGTCCAACAACCGGGCGTAGTTGCGGATATAGCCCAGGATGAAGACCGGATCGGGCAGTTCCTGGTAGCGCCCGGCCTCCAGGGCATCGACTAGCCCCGGCTGGAGGTGGAGTTGGGAGGCGATGCGCTCCAGGTCCAGGCCGCGGTCGAGGCGGGCGGCGCGCAGACGGCCCCCGATGCTCGGGTCTGGCCCGCTGGAGTCGGTCTCTGGATGGTCGCTGTGATACTGCGCGGTCATGGACTCGACTCTTTAAAGGGTCTTGGCTTCAGGGCTGTCGGGGAATCGCTGCTTGAGCACGGTCGCATAGCTGGCGGCGGCCTTCTTGTTGCCCAGTTGGCGCTCCACCCGCACCCCCAGGGCCAGGGCAGCGGGGCTGGGGGGCGAGGTCCTGAAGTAGCTGTTGAGCAGGGCGCTGGCCGAGCGCGCATCGCCCTGGTTCAGATCCAGGTCCGCCAGGCCGAGTTGGGCCGGCCCGAAGTTGGGGTTGCCGTCCAGGGCCTTGCGGAAACTGGCCTGGGCCTTGGCCGTATTGCCCGCCGCCCGGGCGCAGATAGCCGCATTGGTATGGGCCGTCCAAGGTGTGGCGTAGAGGGGGTTGTCCAGGGCCAACTGGAACTGGGCCTCCGCCTCCGGGTAGCGCTTCTGGGCGCAGTAGTAGGTCCCCCAGGCGTTGCGGATGGATGGGTCCTTGGGGTCCAGTTCCACGGCGCGCTTGAAATGCTCGTCGGCCTTGGCCGGCTCCCCCAGGCGCTGATAGATCAAGGCGTTGATCAGGTGGGCCTTGGCGCTGTTGGAGTCCTCCTCCAGGGCCTGGTTGGCCCTTTGCAGGGCGATGTCCATCTGGCCACGGGTATAGTACTCACCGGCCAGGGCGACGTAGACGTCCGCCGGGCTGCTGGGGGCCTCGGTGCCCAGGGCCCCGGTGGTGCCACTGTCCTTGGTGCCGAACTTGCCGCAGCCGGTCAGGGCCAGGACGGCCGCCAGCAAGACCGCCGGCAGGACCGCCGACAAGATCGCCGGCCGGGCGATTCGCAGCGCCGCGCTCATGGCGCACCCGCCCCGGTCCTGGGCTCGAAACGGACCACCCGGCGGGTGCGGTCCTCCACCCGGCCGACCAGTTGTCCGCAGGCGGCGGCGATCTCCTCCCCGCGGGTCTTGCGCGTCATGGTGAAGAGCCCGGAGCGCATCAGGCGCTCGCGGAAGGCGTCCACCTGCCCCGGTGCGCTGGTAGCCAGGCCGCTGCCCGGGAAGGGATTGAAGGGGATCAGGTTGACCTTGGACGGGGTGCCTTCAAGCAACCGTATCAGGGCCTTGGCCTGGGCCAGGCTGTCGTTGACGCCGGCGAGCATGACGTACTCCCAGGTGATGCGCCGCCGCGGATCGGCGCCAAGGTAGGCCCGGCAGGCGGGCAACAGCTCTTCCAGCGGGTACTTCCGGTTTATGGGGACCAACTGGTCGCGCAGGGCATTGTCCGGGGCGTGCAGGGATACCGCCAGGGCCACGTCGCTGACCTCGGCCAGGCGGTAGATGTTGGGGACCAGGCCCGAGGTGCTGAGGGTCAGGCGGTGCTTCGAGACCATGTAGGCCAGGTCGTCGCGCAATATGGCCAGGGCCTTGACCACCGCCTCGAAGTTGGCCAGGGGCTCCCCCATGCCCATCAGCACTATATTGCTCGGCGCCCGGCCGAGGTAGCGGGAGGCGTGCCAGACCTGGCCGACGATCTCCCCCACGGTCAGGTTGCGGTTGAACCCCTGGCGGGCGGTGGAACAAAAGGTGCAAGCCAGGGCGCAGCCGACCTGGGAGGAGATGCACACCGTGTCGCGGTGGTCCTCGGGGATGTAGACGGTCTCGATGTGCTGGCCGTCGGCCAGCTCCATGACCCACTTGACGGTGCCGTCCAGGGACGGCTGCTCCAGCACCACCCGCGGCGCCCGCACCTCGAAGCCCGCAGCCAGGGCCTGGCGCAGGGGCTTGGCCAGGTCGGTCATGGCCTCGAAGTCGGTGACCCCGTGCTTGTGCATCCACTTGAACAGATTGCGCCCATGGAAGGGCTTGTGACCCAGGGTCACCGCCAGGGCCTCCAACCCCGCCAGGTCGAAATCCAGCAGATTGGTCCTGTCCCCGCTAGGGACGGGCGTCTCAGCGGGTCCGCTCACAAGTGCCCTCGGCGAAGAAGAAGGCGATCTCGGTCGCGGCGGTTTCCGGGGCGTCCGAGCCCTGGACCGCGTTCTCGGTCACCGATGATGGACAGGGTGCGCTGAATGGTCATGGGTGGTGCTCCGGGATCGCAGTTGCCTGGGCCCGCCGCAGCGGGGCGGTGGCCGGGTCTCCAGTGCCTTGGGGCGGTCGGGTGGGGCGCCCCGGACTGCGGGCGATGCTACAGCGGAAATCAACGAGCCGCGAATGGTACCGACGCGCCGCCCTTTGAGCAAACCCGCCGGCCGCGCGGTCGTTGGTTGGCGGTCGCTGGCTGGGCATAATGTCGGCCTCCCAAGTCAGTCATCCAGCCCCCCGGAGCGGCAGCCCCATGAATCGCATCGATGTCTTCAACGGCGACGCCGACGGGCTCTGCGCCCTCCAGCAACTGCGCCTGGCCCAGCCCGGGGAGACCACAATGGTCACCGGGGTCAAGCGCGACATCGGTCTGCTGGCCCGGGTCCAGGCCGCCCCCGGCGATGAGGTGACAGTGCTGGACCTGTCCCTGGACAAGAACCGCGAACCCCTGTTGCGGCTGCTCGACCAGGGGGTGCGGGTGCGCTACTTCGACCATCACTTCGCCGGCGACATCCCCAGCCATCCCCTGTTCGAGGCCCACATCGGCAATGTCGCCGACCAGGGCACCAGCCTCCTGGTGGATGCCGCCCTGGACGGGCGCTTCCGTGCCTGGGCCGTGGTCGGGACCTTCGGCGACAACTTCGACCAGGCCGCCCGCCGCGCCGCCGAGCCCCTGGGCCTGGGCGAGGCCGACCTGGTGGCCCTGCGCGAGTTGGGGGTCTGCCTCAACTACAACGGCTACGGCGAGAGGGTCGAGGACCTGCACTTCCCGCCGGATGCCCTGTTCCGCCGCCTCGCCCCCTATGCCGATCCCCTCGACTTTATGCGCCAGGACGAGGCCTTCGTGCGCCTGAGCGCCGGTTTTGCCGACGACATGGCCCGCGCCGGCGATGCCGCCCCGGAAGTCTCCACCGACCGTCACGCCCTCTATATCCTGCCCGCCGAGCCCTGGGCCCGGAGGGTCAGCGGGGTGCTGGCCAACGACCTGGCCCAGGGCGTGCCCGACCGCGCCCATGCCCTGCTCACCCGGCTACCGGAGGGCGGCTTCGTGGTCAGCGTCCGCGCCCCGCTCATCGCCCCGGACGGGGCCGACGCCCTGTGCCGCCAATTCGCCACCGGCGGCGGGCGCAAGGCCGCCGCCGGGATCAACAACTTGGCGGAGGCGGACTACGACCGCTTCGTTGCGCATTTCCTCGCCGCATTCTGAGGCGCTCGGACAGCGGACACACATTGAGACAGGCGTAGGCGACGCCGCGGAAGCCCACCAGGATCGCGTCCCGCGGGGTGCCGCGATGGAGTATCCGGAAGCTGTGACTACCAGTCCCGCAAGACCTTGAGCTTCGGCCGCGACGGGTCACGCCAGGGGCCATCCCGTTTCGTGCCCAGGTACGGGGGCAGGTATGTCCTAGCCTGTCGGTGCGTTGATTTTCGGGGGGGGGAGAATCGCGGCGTGTGTCGCCGCGGAGGGCATCGGATCGATGCGGCGAGGCACGGACCCTTTTGCCAACGCTTCGGAGGAACCATGAGCGCCAAGACCCTTATCGCCAGAACGACCGGACTGTGCCT
>DYRB01000159.1:0-2796 GCA_020718945.1 Lamprocystis purpurea
GCGCTCCCACGGTGGGCCTCCCGGTCGGACCAACACCTAATGCAGACATAGCCAAGAATATTGTCCGCATGCGTTCATTTGCGGACCAAGAAATCTCTTAGCCTCCGCCGCCCTCCAGACACTTGGAAGCGACCTCGTAGCTGTCCCGGGACAGGACCGGGGACGCCAGTACCCGCTCCAGTTCACCGCGCATCAGGTCCTGTCGGGCCGGGTCGTAGCGCCGCCAGCGGGCGAGGGACTGGAGCAGGCGCGAGGCGATCTGCGGGTTCTGGGGGTCGATCTCCAGCACCCGTTCGGCCAGGAAGCGATAGCCACCGCCGTCGGCGGCGTGGAAGCGCACCGGATTGCCGGCGCAGAAGGCCCCCACCAGGCTGCGCACCCGATTGGGATTGCGTGGGTCGTAGGCCGGGTGCCCGAGCAGGGCCGAGACCCGCAACAGGGTGTCCAGGCGCGTGCTGGTGGCCTGGATGCCGAACCACTTGTCCAGCACCAGGGGCTCGGCGGACCAGCGGGAGTAGAAGCCGGCCAGGGCCTCCTCCGCCGCCGCACCGCCCCCATCCACCAGCAGGCGGAGCGCCGCCATCACGTCGGTCATGTTGTCCGCCGCGCCGTACTGGGCCTGGGCCAGGGCCAGGCCGTCCGCCCCGGTCGCCGCCAGGTACCACAGACACAGGTTCTTCAGGGAGCGCCGGCCCATGGACGCCGGGCTCAGGTCGAAGGGACCGGTCTCCCGGTTGGCCTCGTAAGCGGCACGCAGTTCCGCCCCCAGGCCCAGGGCGATACCCGAGCGCAGGGCCTCCCGGGCGGCGTGGATGCCGTCCACGTCCACCTCGGTCATCTGGTCCCCCAGATAGCCCTCGGCGGGCAGGGTCAAGACCTCGGCCAGCAGGGCAGGGCCCGCGGTCGCATCGGTCAGGGCGCGGCGGAAGCTGTCCAGAAAACCCGCCGGGACCTCGCCCCCAGGCTCGGCCACCAGACGCAGGATCAGCCTCTGGGCCAGGGTCTGGGCCGAGTCCCAGCGGTTGAACCCGTCGCTGTCGTGGGCCATGAGGAACATCAGGTCCTGGTCCTGCCAGTCCCGGCGCAGCCGCACCGGGGCGGAGAAGCCGCGCAGCAGGGAAGGCACAGGGCGGGCCTGGACCTCGACGAAGCGGTAGCGCTCCTGGGCGCGACGCAGTTCCAGGACCCGGGTCCCGCCTGGGCTGGGGGCCGCATCATCGGCCAGGCGCAGGGGCAGGTCCTGCCCGCCCGGGCCGAGCAGGCCCAGGGCGACGGGGATGTGCAGGGGGGCCTTGTCCGGCTGCCCCGGGGTCGGTGGGGTGGACTGGCGCAGGGTCAGGTCGTAGGTGCGGGTCTGGGGGTCGTAATGGTCCTCGACCTCGATCACCGGGGTCCCGGCCTGGGCATACCAGAGCTGGAATTGGGAGAGGTCCCTGCCGCCGCCGTCCTCCATGCAGCGCACGAAGTCGTCGGTGGTCACCGCCTGGCCGTCGTGGCGCTCGAAATACAGGTCGGTGGCGCGGCGAAAGGCCGCTGGGCCCAGCAGCAGGGCCTGCATGCGCACCAGCTCGGCACCCTTCTCGTATACGGTGGCGGTGTAGAAGTTGTTGATCTCGATGTAGGACCCCGGGCGCACCGGGTGGGCCATGGGGCCGCCGTCCTCGGCAAACTGGCGCGCCCTCAGGGCCCGCACGTCGTTGATGCGCTTGACGGCGCCTAGTCCCAGACCGGCCCCCGGGTCGGCCCCCATGTCGGCCGAGAACTCCTGGTCACGGAAGACCGTGAAGCCCTCCTTGAGGCTCAACTGGAACCAGTCGCGGCAGGTGATGCGGTTGCCGGTCCAGTTGTGAAAATACTCGTGGGCTATGACCCCCTCGATGCCCAGGAAGTCCTGGTCGGTGGCCGTATCCGGGCGGGCCAGGACGAACTTGGCATTGAAGACATTGAGCCCCTTGTTTTCCATGGCGCCCATGTTGAAGTGGCTGACGGCGACGATCTGGTACAGGTCCAGGTCGTATTCGCGCCCATACCGGTCCTGATCCCAGGCCATGGCCGCCTTGAGCGAGCGCATGGCGTGGTCGCACTGGTCCAGATTCTCGTGTTCGCACCAGATGTGCAGGGCCACCTCGCGCCCCGAGGCGGTGGTGAAGCGGTCCGCCACCAGGCCCAGGTCCCCGGCCACCAGGGCGAACAGGTAGCTCGGCTTGGGGAAGGGGTCTTCCCAGCGGGCCAGGTGCCGTCCGTCGCCCAGGTCGCGGGTCTCCACCGGGTTGCCGTTGGACAGCAGGACCGGGTAGCGGGCCCGCTCCGCCACCAAGGTGGTGCTGTAGCGCGCCATGACGTCCGGGCGGTCAAGGAAATAGGTGATGCGCCGGAACCCCTCCGCCTCGCACTGGGTGCAGAGCATGGGCCCCGACAGGTAGAGCCCCTCCAGAGCAGTGTTGAGGCTCGGGTGTATGCAGACCCGGGTGGTCAGCTCGAACCGGTCCGGGACCCGCACCAGGGTCAGACCGTCCCCATCGACCCGGTACTCGCCGGCGGCGAGCGGCTGGCCGTCGATGGCGATGGCCTCTAACTCCAGTTGCTCCCCGTCCAGGCGCAGGCCGCCGTCACCACGCACCGCCGCCGGGTTGCGCCGTATGGCCAGGGCCGCCTCAACCCGGGTCGCCCCGGGGTCCAGGTCGAAGCGCAGGTCCACGCGGTCGATGAGGAACTCCGGGGGTCGGTAGTCCTTGAGATGGATGGGATGGGGGGTGTCGCGGTACATGGGGTCCTCGGGGTCGCGCCGGGCCGGGG
>DYRB01000159.1:2896-6703 GCA_020718945.1 Lamprocystis purpurea
AGGGGCGCACAGGGGGCGGAACGGATTGTCATACGGGACCCCCGCCCACATCCAGGGTATCGAGGGGGGGCCTGGACGAGCACTGCGGCCTCGGTTGCCATCAGTCCGGGCGACGGGGGCGATTTTCAAGCCGTGCGAATCGTGCCTTAATAGGCGCCCGCGCCCAACCCGAGCCCGGCCCCCGGACACCTACAGGACCCGCCACACCGCCATGCCAGACGTCACCCTCTACTCCACCGCCATCTGCCCCTACTGCGTCCGTGCCAAGCACCTGCTGAGCCGCAAGGGCGTGGAGTTCCACGAGATCCGTGTCGATCACGACCACGACCAGATGCTGCACATGGTCGAGATCACCCGCCGCCACACGGTGCCGCAGATCTTCATCGGCGACCTGCATGTGGGCGGCTTCGACGACCTGGCCCGGCTCGACGCCCGCGGCGAGCTCGACCCCCTGCTCGGAATCTGACATGACCACAGCCAAAGCCAGCGCCGCCGACACCGACGCCTGCCGCATCGACAAGTGGCTGTGGGCGGCGCGGCTGTTCAAGACCCGGCACCTGGCGGTGGAGGCCATCGACGGGGGCAAGGTCGAGATCGACGGCCAGCGCGCCAAACCGGCCAAGGCGGTCCGTCCGGGGATGCACATCAGGGTGCGCAAGGAGTCCCTGACCTGGGACCTGACCGTACTGGCCCTATCCAAGCAGCGCCGCCCGGCCGCCGAGGCGGCCCTGCTCTACGCCGAGGACGAGGCCAGCCGACTGCGCCGAGCCGAGCAGATCCGCGAGCAGCGGGAGACCGGCATCTACCCGGACGGCCCGGCCCGCCCCAGCAAGCGCGACCGCCGCCTGATCCATCAGTTCACAGGCAAGGGCGGCGTCTGAGGGGCCCGGCATGGACAGCGAGGCCTTCCGCGACACCTACAGGGCCATGAACGAGCGCTTCTGCGCCTACGAGAAGGCCATCCTCACCAACAATTGCGCCTGCTCCCGGGCGGAGCGCTTCTGCATCGCCGAGCGCGAAGGGGTCCACTGCAACGCCGACACCGCCCAGGCGCTGTGCCTGGAGGCACTCGATACCCTGCGCCACCAGGCCCGCTTCGCCCTCAAGGCGACCCACGACAACGCCGTCCTGCCCCACAACAAGGCCATGCGCATCCAGGTCGGGGGGCTGCGCGGCATCCATGTGGCCCTGCACCCGGAGGTCCCACCCCCGGGGCGTATCGCCGACGTCCATGGCCTGCTGGTGCAGGCCTGCGAGCGCTTCGGGTCCCTGGCCGCCCTGCCTTTCCAGGTAGTCATTCAGCAGATCGCCGCCTACCAGGGGCGACCCAAGTCCCGCGGGCGGAGATAGCCCGGCCACTTAGGTCTTATCCGGCCCGGCCTTGTCCGGCCAGGCCCCGGCGGGGATGATGCCCTGCCCCCGACCGGGGGACGCCCAGCCCGGAGGCCTGCCACCTTGACCGCCGCCACCCGTTTCCTGCGCCGCGAACCCGCCTTACTGGCCCTGCTGGCCAGCGCCGGGGCCTTCGCCGCCTTCCACCATGCCTGGCTCGCCGACCTGTCCAACCCGCTCTGGGCCGGGGCCCTGTTCCTGTGGCTGTTCGCCCTGATCATTTGGGGGGCCCAGGGTATGGTCCACCATGCCGAACACCTGGCCACCCTCACCGGCGAACCCTATGGCACCCTGATCCTGACCCTTGCGGTCACCGGCATCGAGGTCCTGACCATAGCCGTGGTCCTGTCCACCGGGGCCGACAACCCAACGCTCGCCCGGGACACCATGCTCTCAGTGGTCATGATCGTCCTCAACGGCCTGGTGGGCCTGGCCCTGCTGCTGGGCGGGCTGCGCCATCGGGAGCAGGAGTACAACCTGCGCGGGGTCAACGCCTTCCTCGCCGTGATCCTGGCCCTGGCGGTGTTCATCCTGATCATGCCCAGCCACACCCAGTCTACCGCCGGACCGACCTTCAATCTGCCCCAGGAGGAGTTCCTGATAGTCATGTGCCTGGGGCTCTATGGGGTCTTCCTGGCGGTCCAGACCCGGCGCCACCGGGGCTATTTCATCCCGGTGGGGGTCCAGGCCCTGGACACGGAGGGCGGCGCCCAGGGCGGCTCGGTCTGGGTCGAGGTGGCCCTGCTGTTCGCCTATCTGGTCCCCATCGTGCTTCTGATCGAGCACCTGGGCCACATCATCAACCACGGCATCGAGGTCCTGGGCGCCCCGCCGGCCCTGGGCGGCCTGATCGTCGCGGTCATGGTGCTGTTCCCCGAGGGCCTGGCGGCGGTACGCGCCGCCCTGGCCAACCAGTTGCAGCGCGCCATCAACGTCCTGATGGGCTCGGTCCTGGCCACCCTGGCCCTGACCGCCCCGGCGGTGGTCGTCATCGGCCTGGTACGCGGCCACCCCATGGTCCTGGGGGTGGAAGGGGCGCTCCAGCCCCTGCTCATGCTGACCCTGTTGGTGTCCATCCTCACCTTCGCCAGCGGCGTGACCAACATACTGCAAGGGGCCGTGCACCTGATGCTCTTCCTCGGCTACCTCATGCTCCTGTTCTGGAACTGAAAGACCGCGGCACTCCCGCGACGGTCTTCCCTTTCTCGCCCGCGGCCCCAACCTCCCGTTCGACTCAGTTAATCGACCCGCCGATGGGCGGGGGCAACCTAGCCGACCCGGGAGGCGGCGCATCATGTCCGACCACGCCAACAGGCCGCGCATCGTCGCGACCGGCCACTATGCCGAGACCTTCGACCCCAGCACCGAGGACGAGGTCTACGACCGGGAGAAGGAGGGTCTGGTACGCAACCTGTTGACCAGCCTGGGCGAGAACCCGGAACGCGAGGGGCTCAAGCGGACCCCGTTGCGGGTGGCCAAGGCCCTGGACTTCCTTACCAGCGGTTACCACGCCACGGTGGACCAGGTCATCAAGGGGGCCATCTTCACCGAGGACTGCAAGGAGATGGTGGTGGTGCGGGGGATCGAG
This sequence comes from Lamprocystis purpurea, assembly GCA_020718945.1. GTDB lineage: Bacteria > Pseudomonadota > Gammaproteobacteria > Chromatiales > Chromatiaceae > DYRB01. Next base: position 5,877 of record DYRB01000159.1, read on the forward strand.
TTCTACTCCCTGTGCGAGCACCACATGCTGCCCTTCTTCGGCCATGCCCACGTCGCCTATTTGCCCAACGGCAAGGTGGTGGGCTTGAGCAAGATCGCCCGGGTGGTGGATGTATTCGCCCGCCGCCTCCAGGTCCAGGAGCGCCTGACCAATCAGGTGGCGGACGCCCTGATGGAGGCCCTGGACCCCCACGGGGTGGCGGTGGTCATCGAGGCGAGCCATACGTGCATGATGATGCGCGGGGTGCAGAAGCAGAACAGCACCACGGTGTCGAGCGCCATGCGCGGGACCTTCGAGGAAGACCCGCGCACCCGGGCCGAGTTTCTGGGGTTCATCCGGACCTGACATCTCGAAGCGGACGCCGTGGCTGTGATCTCCGAACGGGCATTTGACGGGTCGTTGCCCTAGGGTTAACCTGCTGCCGGGTTGCCCAGGCCCCGCCATAACGGCGAAGACGCCGGCCCAAGGTGTACCGCGATTGCCCGCGGTATGGGAGAAACCCCAGGCACTTGCAAAGACTTGCGCGGCTAGGGATCGACAGGGACGCAGGGCAACCGACTGCGGCTATGGGTCCGAAGCGTGGGGTATCTGGCCGTCGGGCCGACCGATGCGATGGCGGGCCCGCCAGGGTCGCGCCACGACGGTTGTCGAAACGTTGGGAGATTGGGAATGAACAACGCCTTGTGGATATGCGTGTCGGTAGTTCGGAAGACTGTGAGTCTATTGATTGCGACTGCGCTTCTGGCTGGTTGTGCATCAACGTCCCTCCAGTCGGAGACCATGCCGGGGGTCTCGCTTGCGAACCTGCATACCTTTTACGTCAGAAA
>DYRB01000160.1 GCA_020718945.1 Lamprocystis purpurea
CCCCTGGCCTGGGCAACAGAAAGGCCAGGGCACCCAACAACAGGGTCACCCCCAGCACAAACAGGTGCAGGTTGACCGCCCCTGCCAGGGCGGCCCTGGGGTCTACCCCGGCGGGGACCAGGGCGGCGACCGCCGCCAGTTCGTAGCTGCCGGTCCCGGCGATGCCGTGGAAGGGCAGGACGCTGGACAGTTCCGCCCCCATCACCCCCACCAGGGCCTGCCACAGGTCCACGGGCAGGAAGTGCCGCAGCAGGGTGGCAAAGGCGAGAAACTTGGTCAGCCAGGTCAGGGCCGTCCACAGGTAGATCCGCGCCACCCGCCAGTGGGAGGCGGGGGCCGCCCCGGCGAGCAGGCGCAGGGTCTTGGCCAGGGTGCGGCGCAACCGCCCCTGCCCTGCCCGAACCCATCCGGAGGCGTCCAGGCGCCCGACCAGGCCCAGCAGCCCCAGGGCCGAGACCCAGGCCAGGGCCAGGACCGGCCAGACCCAGGACGGTTGGCGCAGCCAGGCGATGCCGATGGCCAGCAGGGCCAGGAAGTGCAGGTCCAGCAGCCTGATCCACAGCAGGGCCGCGGTGGCGGGGAAGAAGCCGTGGCCGAAGTAGCGCCCCATGAGCCAGGGGAAGACCAGTTCCCCGGTGCGCATGGGCATCAGGTTATTGGCGGTGTTGTGCAGAATGGTCAGGCGCAGCATGGCCGGGAAGTGCCCGGCGCAGCCCGCCCCTGGGTCGCCCAGGCAGAGCCAGTCGTAGACCCGCACCGCCCGCATCAGGTAGCTCAGGGCGCTGAGCAGGACCAGGGCCGCCAGCACCGATGGGGCCAGGGTTAGCCAGGGGGCCAGCAGCTTGCCCCAGCCGAGGGTCAGCTCGACGGCCAGGACCAGACCGCCCAGGAGCAGGGCCCCCAGCAGCCAGTCCCGGGTTCGGCCCAGGCGGGGCGGCGGGCCCGGGCGCTCCGGTGCGTCGCTCATCCCAAGAAGAGCAGCCGAGCCGCAAATGAACGCCAATGGACGCAAATGGTCAAGGACTTGGGCCCGGCGCCGGACGCACCCCGCGGGTGACCAGAAGGCAGCAGGTAACAGGCTAAGCCATTTGCGTTTTTTGCGTTCATTTGCGGCCGCATTGCCGTCTCCAGGCTCATGGTACAGCCTCCTCCTCCAGCCCCTGGGTCCCGCGCCGCCCCTGGTCGGCATAGACCGCGGGCTCCCCGGGCGGGCGGGTCTTGAAGCGGCGATGGACCCAGAAATACTGCTCCGGCATGGTCCTGATGCGCGCCTCTATGACCCGGTTCATATAGGCCGTGTCGGCAATCGGGTCGTCGCTGGGGAAGGGGTCCAGGGGCGGGTCGAAGATCAGTTCCAGGCCCTGACCCTGGGGCAGATAGCGGGCATAGGTCGGGATGACCAGGGCCCCGGTGAGGCGGGCGAAGCGGCTGAGCATGGGCACGGTGGAGGCGGCCAGGCCACAGAAGGGGACGAAGACCCCCTGGCGACGCCCGGCGTTCTGGTCCGGGAGGTAGAAGAAGGGGGTGCCGCGCTTGATCTCGCGGATCATGCCGCGCAGGTCGTCCTGGCGTTCGATGGGGCGACCGCCGAACCTGTTGCGGGCGCGCAGGACCTTGGCGTCTATGACCGGGTCGCGCAGGCGCTGGTACATGTAGCTGCCCGGATGGACCAGGACCGAGTAACCGATGGCGCCGAGTTCCAGGCCCACGAAGTGCGGGACCAGGTGGATCACCGGGCGGCCGGCGGCGATACAGGCATCGACCTGCTCCCGCCCGACCACCCGCACCAGGCGTTGCAGACGCTCGCGGGAGGCATTCCACACCAGGCCCTGGATGAGAATGGCTGCCCCCAGGTAGCCGAAATGCCGGTGCAGCAGGCGTTGGCGCTCGGCGGGACTCAAGTCCGGAAAGCAGATATCGATGTTGCGCCGCGCCACCCGGCGGCGCGACCCCGCCAGGTAATAGCCGAGCCAGCCCAGCCCGGTCCCCAGGGTCCACAGGACCCGATAGGGTAGCAGCCCCAGGACGCGAAACAGCCCCAGGGCCAGCCAACTCGGCCAGTAGCGGGGGGAGCCCAGATTCGGGCCAGGATCGCGGCTCATTCGAACCAGGCTTGCTGGATGCGGGCCACGTAGGGCAGCGCGGCCAGGCGCTGCAGGACCTGCTCGAAGCCCGGCTGATGGGTATTGCCGAGCACCAGGACCTGGTCCGGGCCGCAGCCGATGCGCCCCCGGGAGCCCGGCATGAAGCGGGCCGTCGGGTCCAGGGCCGCGACTTCGGTCCGGGGACCCTTCCCGGCGGGGATGCAGTACTCGTAGTCCAGGGCCCGGCGGCTGCTGCCCTGACCCTGAAGCCCGTCGGCGTCCAGGCCGGTCAGGTCAAGGCCCAGGACGGAGGGTGCCGCGGCCGTTGCCCCGGCGGCTACCCCGGCGGCTACACAGGCACAGGCCAGGCCCAGGACCGGCCCCAGCCAGGACCGACCCCGGGGCGCGCTAGTTTTCAAACTTGTAGAAGATGTCGGCACCCTGCCCGTCTCCGGTCTCGGTCTGCAACTCGATGCGGTTGGTCAGCTCGTAGCGCAGCTTCACCTTGTCCGCCGCATCCCCCAGATTGCTCTCGTACTCCATGTAGAGCTTGGGGGTGATGTAGGTCCCCAGGGCCAGGGAGCGGTCATCGTCGGAGCTGTCGCGCTTGGGCGGCACCCCGGTGATGAGATAACTGGTGATCTCCGATGTGGACATATCCGGGTCGGACTCGGAGAAGAAGGCCAGCTTGGGCTTCTTGACGGTCCCCAGGACCCGCACCCCGGCGGTCACGTCGCCCCCCTCGCGCTGGGCGGTGAGGACCAGCCCAGGGTTGGTCAGCGGGGTCTTGGCGAAGACCAGGATCCCCTGCTCCACGGTGAGCGGCTTGCCGATGGAGGCGATCACCCCCACGGCCCCGGACAGCCGGTAGGTCCCGTCCACCACCGAGATCTGGCCGTCCCCCACCGGCTCGCGCCCGGGGGCCTTGAGGACCCGCAGGTCGCCGCGCAGCAGGCCGCGCAGCCCGAAGGCGTCGATGGAGACCGCATCCCCCAGGACCAGGCGCAGGTCGGCGGCGATGGGGAAGGGCTCGGCCTGCTTGGCCGCCGGATTGCCGTCCGCGGTGCGGGTGCCGATCACCACGTCCCCTGAAGGCGAAACCGTCCCCGGCGGTATGGCCCGGGGGCGGATGCGCGCCTCCGGGACCCGTACCTCGCCGCCCAGCTCCAGCCCGCCTGGACCGACCTTGAGGGTTATGTCCGGCGAGGCGAGGGCGAAATACTCCTTGGTGTTGGCCACCTTGAGCCGGTCGCCGGCGATGCGCACCTGGGTCAGCCAGCCGGCGGGGCCCTGGGCCGAGTCCCCGGTGAGGGTCAGACGCCCGCCCCCCAGGTCCAGGCCGCCGTTGTAGACGATGTGGTTGGCGGCGACGCTGTCGGCGGTCAGGCCCATATTGCGCACCGCCAGCCCCAGCAGCGGCACGTCGAAGGCGACCCCGGTGAGGCGCCCGCCGCCCTTGATCCCGGGTCGGCCCAGGTTGCCTGACAGCCCCAGGTCCAGGTCCAGGGCCCCGGTGAGCCCGGTGACATCCGGGACCAGCTTGCCGATGCGCTTGAGGTCCGAGACCTGGGCCCGCACCCGCCCGGCCAGGGGCTGGTCCGGGCGGGCCGGGGCGTCCAGGCGCCAGCCGGCCAGGCTCAGGTCCGCATTGGCCCCGCCGATCCCGGCGAGCGGCAGGTCGAGCTTGGCGGTCAGGGCCTTGGCCCCGGAGTCCAGACCCAGGCGGGCCCCGGAGAAGTCCAGGGTCTGACTCTGCCGGCCGACCCTCAAGCTGACGCTGCCCTTGGGAATGGTCAGGGCCGCGGTGCCGGTCAGCACAGGCCCATCGGCGGCGAAGCGGCCCTTGAGCGCGGCGGAGCCTTCAAGATTCAGATCTTTCGGCACCAGGGGCCCGAGGCGGGCGAAGGCCAGGCGGTCCAGGTCGATGTCGGCGCCCCACTTGCCGGCGGCGGTCTGCTCGAAGCCCAGGCAGCCACCCGAGCCACCCTTGCCGTCGCGCAGGCACAGGGGCCCGACACTCGCCTTGGGCAGGGCCAGGGCTATGGGGGCCGGGCGTTGCAGCCGCCACTGGCCGTAGTCCTTGCTCGCCAGTTCCAGCTCGGCGAGGCTGCCCTGGTAGGCGTTGTCGGGCTTGCGGCCACCGCTGGCCTTGAGGCGGACGGACAGGGGCTCGCCCTTGAGATTGACGCTCAGGCGGTGGTCGGTCATGGACCCCTCGCCAAGTAGGTCCAGGTCCTGCCAGGTGAGCCCCCCCGCAACGAGCTTGCGCCCTTTGAGCCGCAGGTCCAGGCGCCCCTGGGGCCCCAGGCCGACATCCACGTCGCCGTCCAGGGACTCGATCCCCTGCCCCGCCACCTGTACCCCCTTGGCGGCGAGCTTGACCTTGACCTCGGGGGCGGCGGCGGTGCCGGCCAGGGTCCCGTCCGCCTTGATCGAACCCTGGGCCTCGGGCAGCAGGGTCTTGAGGTCCGGGGAGTCCACCGCGAAGCTCAGGGCCAGGCGCTCCCCCAGGGTGCCGCTGACCCGCGCCTTACTGGGGCCCGAGGCGGCGAGGACTTCGTCGATGGTGACCGTCTGGCCGGCGACCCGCAGCTTGCCCGAGGCGGCCACCGGGTAGCCGCGCAGTTGGCCTTGGATGTCGGCCAGCTCGGCACCCAGGTCCGGCCCAGCGGCGGTCAGGCGCCCGCTGGTCGAGACCCGCCCGGCGAGCTTGCCCGGCCACTCGGGCCATTGCTTGCCGGGGTTCAGGTCGGCGACGCTCAAGGTCGCCTCCCAGGTCGGCCCCCAGGTCGGCTCGGCGTTGCCGCCCGGGTCCACCCAGGCGGCCTGGCCCTGGGCGTCGATGCGCCCGTCCAGGGTGTCGATGTGCAGGGTCTCGACCTTGGCGGACTTGGAATCGCCCGTAGCAACCAAGGCCAGCTTGGACGTCGGCAGGGCGGGCCCAGCGGTCTCGCCGGTCAGGTGCAGGTCGTAGCCGTCCAGGGTCCCGGCACTGTCGGCCTCGAAGGCGACCCGGGCGGGCAGGTCCGGGACCAGGAGGCCCGGGTCCAGGCCATCGCCCTTGACCTTGAGCCGCCAGGTCGGGGCCGGGTCCCAGGCCAGGTCGCCGCTGGCCTCGACCCGCCCGTCCAAGCCGTCCAGGCGCAGGGCCTCCAGGCGGGTCCCGGTGCGGGTCCCCTGCCCCTTCAGGTCCAGGGCCACAGGGGGCAGGTCGCGGCCCAGGGCCTGGGCGGTGAGGCTGTAGCGATAGGCGTCGAAGGTGCCGGAGGCATTGAGCCCGCCGGTCTTGACCTCGGCCAGGGCGACCCCGGTCAGGGGCCAGCGCAGGCTGGTCCAGGACGCCTGGAAGTCGAAGGACCCCGGCGGCTCCGCCAGGACCAGCTTGCCGGTGGCATCCAGGGCACCGCCAGAGGCGTCTTCGCGCACCTTGAGGGTACGGATGGTCAGGGTCTGACCGGCCCAGGTCAGGTCCAGGTCCGCCAGCAGGTGGCCGAACTCGGGTTGACCCTGGACAGTCCCTTCCAGCTTGCCGCGCACCCCGGCCTGGTCCAGGTCACCGCTGGAGGTCAGGTCCCCGTGCAGGTCCACCTGGGGCAGTCCGGGGTCGAAGGCGGGCAGGTCCACCCGGCGCAGGGCGAGCCGCGCATCCCAGGCCGGGCGGTGCAGCAGGTCGGTGGCGTCGGCGGTCAGGCCGAGGTCCAGGGCCCCGGTGATGCTGTGCTCCAGGTGCAGCTTGGCCAGATCGCCGCTCACCCGGCCGGTGCCGGCCAGGGTTGCGCCGGCCGGGGTTGCGTCGGCCGGGCCCGCGCCAGGATTGGGACCAGAGCCGTCCGGGGCCGGGGCTTCGTTCGCAGATTCCGCCGGGGCGGGCGGCCTGGGCAGGGTCAGGGTCCAGTTCAGGTCCAGGCCCAGGGGGTAGTTGCCGGTCAGCTCCGCCTGGCCCAGGGCCCGGGCGCTCAGGCTGGGCTCGGGCAGTTCCAGGGCCAGTTCGCGCAGGTCCAGACGGCTGCCGGTCAGGGCCGCGGCCAGGCGGATGCGGTCGATGACGAAGGGCGGCGGGGGCTCGGAGCCAGAATCCCCCGGCAGTTGGCCGATGCTCAGGCCCTCCACCAGGGCCCGCTCGACATCCACGCCGATGGGCAGGGCCAGGCTCGGCAGGGTCAGGGGCTCGTCGCTCGGCGGGCTGGGGGCGGTGAGGACGGCGATGCCCCGCCCGGTCAGCTCCTGGACCTTCAGGGTGCCGGTGAGGGCGCTCAGGGGCCGCCAGCGCAGGTCCAGGGACTCGGCGTCCAGGTGCAGGGTCGGCAGCCGCACCTGCACGCCCTTGAGGTGCAGGTCCCCGGCGATGCGGCCCTCGACCCCCTCCACCCGCACCAGCCCGGGGGCCAGGTCGTCGGCCAGGGCCAGGGCGCTGCGCAGCCCCGACTCGGTCCCCAGGACCCAGACCAGGAGGACAACCGCCAGCAACAGCACCTGGACCAGGACCGCCAGGGGCCAGAACCACCAGCGGCGCCTGCGAGGGGCCGGGGCGGGCCCGGGCGCCTGCTCGGCCACGGACTCAGGCGGGACCGCCGGGGCCTGGGGGTCCTCGG
>DYRB01000161.1 GCA_020718945.1 Lamprocystis purpurea
GGCAAGTCCTATCCTCGCCGCCCTGGCTCTAAGGGGCAGTTCAAAAACAACAGAGACATCAGGGGGGCGGGCGTCCCGCCCGCCAGACGGGCCAGAGGCCCGTCCCCCGCCCCAGAACGCCTCGTTTATTCTTGAACCGCCACTAAGAACCGAGCGCGGCCCGTCGCCGCTCCCTGCCGCCCGCCAGGCGCTTGCGGATCCAGTCCAGCCCGAAGACGAGCGGGATGCCGAGCCAAGCGAGCGCATAGATCTGCCAGGCAACCGGCCCCGTCTGCAGAAATGCCTGCACGGGTGGGGCATAGAGGATCATCCAGGAGAAGAGGATCTCGGTAATTAGCCCAAGCAGCAGGATGCGGTTGGCGAGCAACCCGCGGTCGATGCCGCTACCGCGCAGGGATCGCCGGCCAATGACGTTCCCCACCTGCATCAGCACTATGGCCGCCAGGGTAATGCCGGTGGCCGACTGATAGAGGGGATCGGCCTCGGACAACTCCTGTCCCCAATACCAACCCCCTTGGTGAAGCACCAGGAAGAAGAGGAACAGGGAGAAGCCGGCCTGAATCAGGCCCAGAAACAGATAGGCGGTGACCATCAGTGGCAGGGAGAGCAGGCGTTCGTCCCCGCGCCGCGGCGGACGTGCCATGGCGTCGCGCTCGGGCGGCTCCTGGCCCAGTCCGATGGCGGGCAGCAGGTCGGTGCCGAGATCGACGGAGAGGATCTGGATCACGCTCAGGGCCAGCGGGACCGGTAGCAGGATGTAGATCAGGAAGGGCACGATCTCCGGGACGTTGCTGGCCAGGACGTAGGTCGTGAACTTCTGCATATTGGCAAACACGGCGCGGCCCTCTTCGATGCCCGCCGTGATCGAGGCGAAGTTGTCGTCCAGCAGCACGATATCGGCCGCCTCGCGCGCTACGTCGGTGCCGCTGGCCCCCATGGCGATGCCGACATCGGCGGCCTTGAGTGCCGGGGTATCGTTGACGCCGTCGCCGGTCATGGCCACCACTAGGCCCAGACGCTTGAGCGCCGCCACGATCTTCATCTTCTGTTCCGGCGTGGTGCGGGAGAAGACGGTGATCCCGTCGCGCAGGCGCTCGACCAACTGCTGCTCGCGCAGCCGCTCCAGGTCGGCACCGTGCAGGATCCGCTGCGCCGCCGGCTCGTCAGGGCGCAATATGCCGCAGGCCCGGGCGACGGCCTCGGCGGTGTCGGGATGATCGCCCGTGATCATCAACACCCGGATACCCGCGGTGTGGCAACGGGCCACCGCCTCGGGCACCTCCTCGCGGATGGGATCGGCGAGCGCCAGGAATCCCGAAAGCACCAGCCCCCGTTCCAGCGACTCCTCCGGTGCCTTGGGGTCGGGCAACCGATCAAGCCGTCGCGAGGCGATGGCGATGACCCGCTGCCCCTGAGACGACAGGCGATGCACTATCCCGTCGCACGCGACCAGGGCCTCGTCTTCGGCGGGGATGACACGACCGTCCCCGCCCTGGATCTGCCCGATGAGCGGGCGCAGCGACTCCCAGGCCCCCTTGATCGCGAACAGCACCTCGGTGCCGTTGGCAAACAAGCCGGCTTCGCGCCGCTTGGCCAGATCGAAGGGGAAGTGCCGCCTTGTCTCGGCAAGGATGGCGTCGGGAGGACCAAAGAGCTCCGTGTAGCGCTGCGTGAGGGCCACGTCGATGGGGTCGCCGGACCAGCGTGGGGCGGAATCGCCAGGTGCCATGCCGGTGCGCACCTCGGAGGCGATCAGCGCGGCCCTCAGCAGCGGGCCAAGCGCGGTCGGGGCTTGCATCGACAGTCCTTGGATCGGGTCCACCATGGCCGCGATCGCCAATTCGTTCCGTGTCAGGGTCCCGGTCTTGTCGGTGCAGATGACGTGGACAGCGCCGAGGGATTCGACCGCTTCGAGGGTCTTGACCAGCACCTGCTTCTTCGCCATGCGCAGACTGGCCATCGACAAGGCGAGCGTGATGGTCGGTAACAGCCCTTCGGGCACATTGGCGACGATGATCCCCAACATGAAGACGATATTGATCCACAGGGAACGACCGCTCGCGACGCCGACGGCGAAGAAGAGGAGCCCCATGACCACCGCGATCAGGGTCAGCACCCGGACCATGCGGTTGGTCTCGCGCTGCAGCGGCGACAGCGGCCTGCGCACATCCCGCGACAGGGCGGCGATCTTGCCGAGCTCCGTACGGTGGCCGGTCGCAAAGACGACGGCTGTGCCATTGCCACGGAGCACGCTGCAACCGGCGAAGGCGATGTTGGGGCTGTCGATCAGCCGGCCCTTGGCGGCGCCGGTCTTCAGCGCCTGGGAACGGGATTCCCCGGTCAGCGGCGCATTGTTGACGAGCAGGTCTTCCGTCTCGACCAGGCGCGCGTCGGCGGCGATGCGGTCGCCCTCGGCGAGGAGCAGGACATCTCCCGGCACCAGGTCGTCGGCCAGCGCCTCGCGCCCGGCGCCGTCGCGGCAGACGCGGACGCGTTGCGGTAGAAACTGGCGCAGCGTCTCCATCGCCCGTTCGGCACGCATCTCCTGCGCGAAGGCGAAGAGCCCATTCAGCACCGCTACGCCCAACAGCGCCCAGCCAAGCAGTCCCATGCCCATGCCCGGCTCGATGGCATCGGCAACGAAGCAGACGATGGCCGCGAGGTAGAGCAGGAGGCTGAAGAAGTTGATGAAGTGTTTCGCCAGGACCCTCAACCACCGCCAGCGCGACGGCGGCTGCAAACGGTTGGGGCCGACCTCATGGCGGCGCGCCTCCACCTCGAGCGCGGTGAGTCCCCCCGAACGGCTGCGCAGGAGGCCGAAGACATCGCCCGTGGCAACCTCGTGAATCTGGGCCGCCGCCATCACGCAATGCCTCGATAGATGGCGACGTCACAGGTGGCATCACGCAGGACCTGTTCGATCGGGCTGCCGTGGAGGATCCGCTCGGTCAGGGTCCGCTCCGAGGCACCCATGTAGATCAGCCGCGACTTGGTCCTGTTGGCGGCGATCAGGATCTCCCGGGGGATTTCGTCGGAGACCACGACTTGGGCATCCATGACCTTGGAACCCAATCCCAGTTGTTCGACGATCTCCCGCTCGACGCGTTCGCAATAGGCCTGGCCCGGGGAGCGCAGACGTTCAGAGCCTTCGTGGGACAGGGCGCGAAAACGTCGGCGCCCGACGCGCGCGACCAGCACGATGTGCAGATGTGAGACCTGGGGACCGAAGAGCCGGAGGAAGGGAAGGCCCGAGCGAAAGCCATCGGGGCGTTCGGCCACCGGAAGCAGCAGCCGCCGCGGCGACCCCAGCAGACCGGGCTGCACGACGCGCACGGCGAGGACGTTGCAGTGACCCGAGCGAAGGAGCTGCTCCGATGTCGTGCCGCTCAGAAAGCCGTGCCCCCGTCCCTGAGCGCGGGTGCCGCACACCAGGTAATGCTCCGGCCCCTCGGGGACGGCCGAGCGGATCGCCTCCAGCAGGTTGCGGCCGACCGGTGGCAACCGCTGCTCGACGAACCGGACGCCGTGGCGTTCGCACTCCTGTCCCATCCGTTGGAGCTTCTCGGCGAGCATCCTGTCCTGTGTCCGCCCGTCGCGAACATGGACCGCGGTCAGCGTGGGGTCATCGTGACCGGCAGCCAACTGAACGGCGTAGTGGCTGACCCAGTCGCCGTTGATGGACCCGTCGTATGCGAAAAGGAACACGTTGACCGCCTGCCTGGACGGCGTTCGGGGATGGACGCAACCCCGTGGGGACCGACGAGGGCCTCTGCCGGGGGGAGCATCCCTCAGCGGACCCATGCCGATCATGGTAGTCCCGAATCATGGCAGGGCATTGCCATGGTTCGACCCGCTCCAGATGGACCCTATTCCGGAGCACGATGGCTGCCACCGCTAGATGGCGGGGTTGTAGCGCACCGCAAAGTTGGCCGCCTCGATGTAAGCCCAGGCGAGGATGACCCGCTTGCCCTGGCCGCGGGCCTGGCTCAGGGCGACGGCCATCTCCTGCTCCTGCACCGGACCCAGGCCGGCGGGGCCGACTAGGGCGGCGACGGCGGGGGCGGCGGTGAGCCCGGTCTCCAGGGTCTTGAGCCATGGGGCGGAGAGAAGCGCCCCGGCCCCAGCGCCGGCCACCTTAGCCCCCAAACAGATCCTTGATCGCCTGTACCGTCACCGCCCGCCCCAGCTCCCCGATAGCCGTAGTCAGCGGTATCTGCTTGGGGCAGACCTCCACGCAGTTCTGGGCATTGCCGCAGTCGGTCAGGCCGCCCTCGGCCATGATGGCGTGCAGGCGTTCGGCGCGGGCATAGCCGCCGGTGGGGTGGGCGTTGGCCAGGCGTACCTGGGCCAGGGCGGCGGGTCCGACGAATCCGCGGTCGGGGCCGAACTGGGGGCAGGCGGCGAGACAGACGCCGCAGTTGATGCAGCGGCTGTAGAGGTAGTTGGCGGCCCAGGCCTGGGGGGAGATGCGCGGGGCGCGCTCGTGCAGGTCGAAGGACCCGTCGATGTCGATCCAGGCCTTGACGCGCTTGAGGTTGGCGTCGATGCGGGAGCGGTCCACCTGGAGGTCGCGGACCACGGGGAACTTGGGCAGGGGCTCCAGGGTGATGGGCTGGGGCAGGCCGTCGATCAGGGCGGAGCAGGCCGGCCGGGGGCGGCCGTTGATGAGCATGGCGCAGGCCCCGCAGACCTCTTCCATGCAGTTGAGCTCCCAGGTCACCGGGTCCACCCGTTGGCCTTCGATGGTCACCGGGTTGGCCCGCAGCACCTGGAGGGCGGAGATGACGTTGTGGTTGGACTGGTAGGGGATGCGGAACTCTTGCCAGTAGGGGGCGGCGCCGGGGCGGTCCTGGCGGCGGATTCTGAGGTGGATGCTGGTGGCGGGCATGGGGCTCACCGATAGTCCCGTGGCTGCTTGGGGGTGAGGACCGAGGTATCGACCTCGACGAAGCTGATGGCCGGGCCCGCGGCGGTGTGGGCGGCCAGGGTGGTCTTGAGCCAGCGGTCGTTGTTGGCCTTCCAGCGCTCGACGAAGGCGGCGTATTCCGGGTCACCGGGGCGCTTGCCGGCGGGCAGGGGCAGGGCGAACTCGGGCTTGTGGTGGGCCCCGCGGCACTCGTCCCGGGCGCGGGCGCCGCGGGCCATGACCCGGGCGAGCTGGGCCATGTCGTAGACCTGGCGGGCATGGGCCAGGGTCTGGTTGGCCCAGGTGCTGGACTCGCCCAGATTTAAGCGGTCGAAGCGCTCAAGCAGGTCCTGGATCTGGCCGTCGGCGGCATCCAGTTCGGCGTTGTCGCGCACCACCCCGACCTTGGTCGTCATCAGCTCGCCCAACTCCTCGTGCAGGGCATAGGGGTTCTGATCCCCGCTGGAGGCCATGAGCCGGCGATTGATGGCCTCCTGGCGGGCGACCTCGGCCGTGGCCTGTATCTCGGTGCCGGCCCTGGGCCCGAGGCCCTTCAGGAAGCTGGCCACCGCTTCGCCGGCCACCCGCCCTGAGTAGGACGCGGACAGGAGCGAGTTGGCCCCCAGCCGGTTGGCGCCGTGGTAGGCGTAGTCGCACTCGCCGCAGGCATAGAGCCCGGGGATGTTGGTGGCGTGGTTGAGCGGGCTGCCGGCGACGACCCCGCCGCCCGTTAGGTCGCGCTCGAAGTTCACCCAGAGCCCGCCCATGGCGTAATGGGCCGAGGGGAAGATCTGCATGGGCTCGTCCAGCGGGTCGGCCCCGGCGAACTTGCGGTAGATGTCGAGGATGGATCCCAGACGGCCGGTGACGAAGGCCCGGTCCAGGTGGGTCAGGTCCAGATAGACCCGGTCGCTGCCGCCGATGCCGAGCCCCAGGTCCCGGGTCACATGCCAGATGGCCCGGGCCGCCTCGTCCCTGGCCACGGTGTTGCCATAGGCGGGGAACATGTCCTCCAAGAAGTAGTAGCGCTCCGCCTCCGGGATGCTGAGCGGGGCGCGGGTGTCGCCGGCGGTGCGCGGGACCCAGATACGCCCGCCCTCGCCCCGGGCCGCCTCGCTCATGAGGCGGTTCTTGTCCCGCCCGAGCATGCCGGTGGGGTGGAATTGGAAGAACTCGCCATTGGCGAACCAGGCCCCCTGCTGGTAGGCGCGGCTGGCGGCGGCCCCGGTGCTGTTGGTGGAGCAGGTGGTCTTGGGGGCATAGATCTGCCCCAGGCCGCCGCTGGCCAGCACCACCGCATCGGCCGCGAAGGCCCGCACCTCGAGGCTGCGCAGGTCCATGGCGACTATGCCCCGGGCGGTCCCGGTCCCGTCCAGGACCAGGGACAGGAACTCCCACCACTCGTGCTTGGCCACCCGGCCCAGGGACTCCTGGCGACGGACCTGCTGATCCACCCCGGTCATGAGTTGCTGTCCGGTGCTGGACCCGGCGAAGCAGGTGCGGCGATTCTTGACCCCGCCGAACAGGCGCTGGTCGAGCAGCCCCTCGGGGGTGCGGGAGAAGGTCACCCCCATGCGCTCGAAGGTGCGGATGAGCCCAGGGGCGTCCTCGCATAGGGACTTCACCGGCGGCTGATTGGCCAGGTACTCGCCGCCCTTGAGGGTATCGACGATGTGCTGCCAGACGCTGTCGTGCTCACCCTTGCTGTCCAGGCAGGCGTTGATGCCGCCCTGGGCGCAGACCGAGTGGGAGCGCTTGACCTC
>DYRB01000162.1 GCA_020718945.1 Lamprocystis purpurea
CGCCGGAGCGTCGCGACTTGCTCCCACGCTGGAGCGTGGGAGCCAGAGAAGCCTCAGCCTCTTCGACCCGCTTTCTCATTCCTGCTTCCGCATTCATCCCTGCTCCCGCAGTTCTAGCCGCCGCTCAATGCGGTCGATTCGCTCGGCCAGGTGATCAATGCGCACGTTTTGCTCAGCCGCTGCCTCGTCGGTATGGGCCCCGTCGCGGCGCAATCCTGCGACGGCCAGTTCAAGGCGACCGAGCCGGGTAATGGTCTCGTCTTGTTTACGTTCCATCCGGGCGATGTCCGCCCGCATTGCCCGTAGGTGCTCTAGCACCAGGCTCTCAACGTTGTCGGTCATGTCACTGCCCTATCGCTCTCGGAAAATACGGAAAGGGGTCGCCAAATAATGAATCTGACCCATGATCCTTCGTTAGGCCATTGATTGCGAACGGCAGGACCCAAGATCCATCTGGCCGACCCCGTCTACCCCCAGCCGCAAACCCTACCGCCGTCGCCCCCCTCCCCAACCAGAACCGCCAACCGCTCCCCTACCAGCCGCGGGGGGCTACTGCCCGTCAAGACGACAGCCTAGTCCTGCCCCGTACCCCCCGTCAACGCTCCCTCACCCCCCAGCCAGATACGCCCGCGCCTCCACCGCCGACTCGATCACATGCGGCGTCAGCCCCCGCTGGGCCAGGCCACTCCCCAGCTTGTTACGCATAAACAGGCTGGTGGTATAGCGGCTGACCTCGCGGTAATAGCGGGTGACGACCTGCTCGACCATGGCGAGGTACTCATCCTCCAGGTCGCGGTCCACGCGGAAGCCTTCGTAATTGACCACGGCATTGACCTTGTGGCCCAGGGGCTCGCAAATGCCGGCCACCAGGTCGCGGATGGCGGCGATGGCGGCCTGGTCCTTGACCTCCAGGCAGGCGAAGTTGATGAACAGGGTGTCCTGGTCCGGATCGTAGACGAAGCGGGCCGCCAGGGGCAGGTCCACCAGCTCGCCGCGGATGGCCATGGGCTCGGGGCGGAAGAGGCGCTCGTCCATGGGCTTGGGGTCGCGCACCAGGGGGGCGAAGGCCATCTGGCCCAGGATGTCGCGCTCCAGGTCCACCCCGGGGGCGATCTCGGTCAGCTCCAGGCCCTCTGAGGTCAGTCGGAAGACGCAACGCTCGGTGATGTACAAGACCTCGCGGCCCAGGGAGGCGGCATAGGACCCGGAGAAGGTGCGGTGCTCCACGGCCTCGACGAACTTGCGCCCCTTGCCCTCGCGCTCGATGCTGAGGCGCCCGTCGTTGAAGGCCAGGGCCAGGCCCCCGGCGGTGAAGGTGCCGACGAAGACCACCTTGCGGGCGTTCTGGCTGATGTTGATGAAGCCGCCGGCCCCGGCCAAGCGGGTGCCGAACTTGGAGACGTTGACGTTGCCCTCGCGGTCGGCCTGGGCCAGGCCGAGGAAGGCGAGGTCCAGGCCGCCGCCGTCGTAGAAGTCGAACTGGTAGGGCTGGTCCACCACCGCCACCGCATTGGTCGCGGCGCCGAAGTCGAGCCCCCCGGCGGGGACCCCGCCTATGCCCCCGGGCTCGGCGGTCAGGGTGACGAGATCCAGGATCTTCTCCTCGTTGGCCACGGCGGCGACGCCCTCGGGCATGCCGATGCCAAGGTTGACCACGGAGTTGGGACGCAGCTCCATGGCGGCCCGCCGGGCTATGACCTTGCGCTCGGACAGATCCATGGCCCCGACCGCCTCCAGGGGCACCCGCATCTCGGCGGCGAAGGCCGGGCTGTAGGCGGTGGCGAAGGTCTGCATGTGGTTCTCCGGGCGGGCCACGCAGATGCAGTCCACCAGGATGCCGGGGATCTTGACCTGGCGTGGGTTGAGGGAGCCGCGCTCGGCGATGCGCTCGACCTGCACGATCACCAGGCCGCCGCTGTTGTGGGCGGCCATGGCGATGGACAGGGACTCCAGGGTCAGGGCCTCGCGCTCCATGGTGATGTTGCCGTCCGGGTCCGCGGTGGTGCCGCGGATGATGGCGACATCGATGGGGAAGGCCTTGTAGAAGAGGTACTCCTGGCCGCCGACGGTCATCACCTCGACCACATCCTCGGTGGTGCGGTCGTTGAGCTTGCCGCCGCCGAAGCGCGGATCGACGAAGGTCCCCAGGCCGACCCGGGACAGGTGCCCGGGCTTGCCGGCGGCGATGTCGCGGAACAGGTGGGAGATGACCCCCTGGGGCAGGTTGTAGGCCTCGATATGGCCGTCCACGGCGAGCTGCTGGAGCTTGGGGACCAGGCCCCAATGGCCGCCGATGACGCGCTTGATGAGTCCCAGCTGGGCGAGGTGGTTGAGGCCGCGCTCCTTGCCGTCGCCTTGGCCGGCGGCGTACACCAGGGTCAGGTCCCGGGGGCCTGGGCCCTCGGCGCCCCCCTGGCCCTGGGCCAGGTAGAGGTCCTGGAGGGCGATCTCGATCTCCTCCGGGACGCTGATGCCGACGAAGCCGCCGGTGGCCACGGTGTCGCCGGGGCGGATCTGCCGGACCGCGTCGGCGGCGGACATGATCTTGCCGGATTGGGAGTCGGAGCTGGTCTGGCTGGAGGTCTCGGGGCGCATTGGGGGTCTCCTGGCTCTTGGCAATGGTGGACGCTGATCCTAAGAAAAGCAGTTGGGCCGCAAATGAACGCAAATGGACGCAAATGAACCGGGACTTCGAGCCGATCTCCGGTTCACCCCGCGGGTGGCCTGCGGACTGCGTCTAACTGACTGACCCATTTGCGTTAATTTGCGTAATTTGCGGCCGAATTGCTCTTTCCAGGCTGACGGGTACGAATGGAGGGACGGGCTGCAGTGCGGTGCCTTCCTGGGGTTGGTCCGCACAGCGGACCCTACGGGGTGTTCAGGAAGTCCCCGACGCGCCGGTAGAGATCGGCGCAGGTCTCGGGGTCCAGGTCCTCCAGGTTGAGGAAGGCGTGAATCTGGCCAGGGTAGCCGTTGTGCTCGCAGGCGATGCCGGCCCCGCGCAGGCGCTCCACATAGGCCAGGCCCTCGTCGCGCAGGGGACAGAACTGGGCCGTGGCGACCAGGGTCCTGGGGTAGCCGGGGCTCAAGTCCATGAACAGGGGCGAGACGGCGCGGCGATTCTCGGCCTGGCGCAGGTAACAGTCGAAGTACCAGAGGATGCGCGCCCGCTCCAGCAGCAGGCCCTCGCCGTTCTCCGTCACCGAGGGCTGGGACAGGCTGTAGTCCAGGCTGGGGTAGATCAGGACCTGGCGCTCCAGGCAGACATCCGGGTCGAACTGGGCCAGGTGGGCGGCGCTGGCGCACAGGGCCCCGCCACCGCTGTCGCCGATCAGGGCCAGGCGCGGGGCGAAGGGGATGGGGGGCTCGGCGCGGCGCAGCACGTCGAAGATGCCCTTGATGCAGGTGACCAGGTCCTTCAGGGCGCTGGGATAGGGGCACTCCGGGGCCAGGCGGTATTCCACCGAGGCGATGGTCCAGCCGCTGGCCAGGGCGAGCTTGCGGGCTATGGCGTCGTAGACGCTGACGCTGCCGCCGACGTGGCCGCCGCCGTGGGCGAACAGGGCGACGGGGCGCTCCTCCTCCGGGGCCGGGAGATAGAGCCGCACCGGGACCAGGTACTCGTGCCCCGGGACCAGCTCGTCGCGGATCAGGGGCACGGGCGGGATGCGGGTGACGTAGCGCCGGGTCATGGCCTCCATGGCCTCCCGGGCGTTGGTCGCGGTGTGGCGGTAGCCCGCCTCGACCCGCCGACGCTTGAGCTCCCGGACCTCGGCGAGGAAGTTGCGCAGGGGCTCGGGGATGGCGGCGGGGATGGGTTGCATGGGGGTCGGACCCTTTTGCCTGGGTTGTCGGGGGCTATAGGATGCCACAGGTGGGAGCGGCTTCAGCCGCGAAGGCGCGCTCCTCAGCAACTCCAAGTCTGAGGCCATCGTCTAGCACCGAGGCCGGAAGCACCGTGGGAGCGCCGCCTCGGCCGCTGTTCCCGACGCGGCTCTACCTCCTCCGTCCCTGGAGTCGCCGGCGCGACCGGGCGAAGCGCGGCGAGCCCGGCGACCACCACACTAGGCGGTCGCGGCGAGGCGCCGCTCCCACGGGAACCGATCTGGCCTCCAAACTCGAAATTGCTGCACGCTCCTGGTGGGAGCGGCTTAAGCCGCGAAGGTGCACCCTGATCGCCTTGGACGGATGGGACCCCCGTCGCGGCTAAAGCCGCTCCCACAGGGAGGGCTACGCAGCCTTGCGTACCCGCCGCGGGCCAGGGCCGACCTTGGGGTCGGTCTCGCCCTGGTCCTGGTCCTCCATCTGGTCCTGGTCCAGCCCCAGGGCCTTGGTCAGACGTTCCATCATGCCCAGGGTCTCGGGGCTCATCTCCTCCCGGGGCCCGGCGATCTCCCAGCACAGGTCCAGGGCGCGGCGCTGCTCCTCTGCGGTCGGGATCAGCTTGGGCAGGGCGGCGATGGCCTCCTCGGGCTCGAAGCCGACGATCAAGGACTCGCGGTGGATGAGCCGGGTGCGCGCCTTGGGCTTCATGCCGGCGAAGGGCTCGGTGGACATGAGCATGCGGTTGGAGCGCTCCAGGCGCGAGCGGCGCACCTCCTTGCGGGAGTGGGCCAGCAGGATGAGCATGCGGACGACCCCCTCGGGGAAGCCGCCCTGCTCGATACGGTCCAGGGCCTCCTGGACCTGGACCAGGGTGCGCAGATCTTCCTGGGGCGCCTGGCTGATGAGCTGGGAGTGGGTCTTGCCCAGGGCCTGCACCGGCGGGTTGGCCCACATCAGGTGGAAGTTCCACTCGATCATGGCGTTCTGCATGTCCCGGAACCCGTCCAGCCACTGGGTCACCAGATGGGCGCCGAACTGCTCGGCCTGGCGGAAGGGGTTGTCCGCCGGGGCCGCTGTGCGGGCGGCGCGGACCTGCTCGGCCATGCCGGCCACGGGCTCGATCAGCGGGTTGCGGTCGCTGAAGAAGGCCCGCTGGGCGCGCATGGAGTTGGTCTGGGCCATGAACTCCGCACTCTCCGGGGTGGCCATGGCCTTGACCAGCGGGCTCAGGGTCAGGTCGTAGATCTCCGTGGAAAGCTCCGAGGCCCGGGCCACGGCAGCGAAGGGGGCGTCGTCGTCGTCGCCGCCGCACTGGGCGATCAGCTCGGGGATAGTCCGCTCCTGGAAGGCGACGTGGAAGCGCTTCTCCACGCCCTCGCCCTCCGCCGCCTCGATGGCCATTTCGTAGAGCCCCGGGGACAGGGCCTCGATGGCCTTGAGGGTGGAGACGATTTCGTGGTGCTCCTTCTTGGCGATGGAGGACGACACGAAAATGCCCAGGTGCCCGACCTTGTCGTGCAGGGTGTAGAGGATGCGCTGGCCGCGGGCCTTGATCTCCTCCACGTCCTTGTAGACGTCCGCCACCCACCCCAGGGCCTGCTGGGGCGGGGTGATGTTGTCGCCGTGGGAGGCGAAGATGATGATCGGGCTGTTGATGTTGCGCAGATCGACGTGGGTGCGGGCGTCCAGGTTGGCCTCGCCCCGGGCGATGCGGTTGCCCACGAACAGGTTCTCCACGATCCAACGGATCTCCTGCTCGGTCATGTAGTAGAAACTGCTCCACCAGCGCTCGAAGCCGACGAAGCGCGGGACCTCGGTGTCGATGTCCTTCCACAGGTCGTAGTACTTGCTCCACCAGGTGTTGC
Organism: Lamprocystis purpurea; assembly: GCA_020718945.1. GTDB lineage: Bacteria > Pseudomonadota > Gammaproteobacteria > Chromatiales > Chromatiaceae > DYRB01. The sequence goes on from DYRB01000162.1 coordinate 5,691, forward strand.
TGGGGCTCAGGCGCTCGAAGTTGGAGACTAGATTGGCCCCATCGAACTGGCCGTTGCCGAGGTCCGCCATGAGCTTGACCGACATGGCCCCGCCCACCAGGCCGCCCAGGTAGCGCATGGGGTTGTTGCCCTTCTGCCCGGCCCAGTAGGACAGCGGGGCCCCGTTGGCGACGATGGGGCCGGTGATGTCCGGGTTGGTGGCGGCGAGCAGCATGGCGGCCCAGCCGCCCTGGCAGTTGCCGATGACGATGGGCTTGGGCGAGGCCGGGTGACGGCGGCGGACCTCGCGGACGAAGTCGGCCTCGGCGGCGGTCACGTCCGCGATGGTCTGGGTCGGCACCGGCAACCGGGTGAAGGTGACGAAGTAGACCGGGTGGCCCTGATGGATGGCCGCGCCGACCTCGCTCTCGTGCTTGAAGCCGCCGATCCCGGAGCCGTGGCCGGCGCGGGGGTCGATGATGATGTAGGGGCGGCCGTCCTCGCGGACCTTGACCCCCTCGGGGGCGATGATGCGCACCAGGGAGTAGTTGACCGGGCGGGCCAGCTTGGCCCCGTCCACCACGGTCTCGTGGGCCCAGGAGAGCACGGTCTTGTTGGCCCCGGCCTCGTGCTCGTCGAAGAAGTTGCCGCGCTGGCGCAGGGCGTCGGTGAAGAGCACGGCGCGCTGGGAGGCGTCGGTCACATACTCCTGCCAGTGCTGGGCCAGCATGGGGGACATCAGGGCCGCGGCGACCCGCTGCCAGGCTTCCAGGTTGCCCTGGAGGTTGTCCTGGGCGGTCTTGGTGGCGCGGGTGCCGTGGGCCTGGGCAATGGTGGCCAGGTCATGGGCAAAGCCGCCGTAGGCAATACCCTGCTGGTTGAGGTTTCGGCTCAGATTGCCGAAGGCGTCATTGACCTCGGGGAGCTTGGACAGGTCGGGGAAGTTGATCATGAGGTCCTCCGGGCATTCGGGCTGGTGCGTTTTGGATT
>DYRB01000163.1 GCA_020718945.1 Lamprocystis purpurea
GGGCGACTCGAGCCAGCCCGGCGAGAGCACCAACAACAGCAGGGCGGAGCCGGCCAGGGCCTCCTCGACCTCGGGGGTGATGTCCTGGGTCGGGTCCAGGCGGCGGTCGATCCAGATGTCGCCCCAACTCTCCCGGCCCAGTTGCATGGCGAGCAGGGTGCGCAGGTTCTCGGCCAGGGTGCGCACCCAGCCGGTATTGGCGTGGGCCATCCCCGGGATGCGGTCGTCCACCCATGCATAACTCACGAAGAGGTCATGGGCGTGGCCGGGTACGTATGCGTCTGGGTTAGCCATATTCCCTGGAGCGCCCGTTATTGGTGAAGGCGGGGCCTGGGGCAGGCGCCCACCGGAGGCTGCGGTCGGCGCGGCATCGAGGTGCGTCCGATTGTGCCGCCTTTTCGCGTGGCGTCAAGGGGCGCCTTGGCTCGGGGCTGGCCAACCGGGGAGGCGCCGATCCAGGCCCGTGCTGTGCGGGGCGGGGTGCCCCCTTGGTGCCGACTGGTCGCCACTGAACGCTCCGCGGTGTCACGCATCGCTACCGCGCTCCGCACGGACTAATCCCTACCCGGCCTGCGGCGCGGAGCGCCTGACACTGCGTAACACCGCAGAGCGGCGTTACGAGGCCTGGTTGAGGGGCTTGGCCCCAGGGGCCGCACCCCAAGGCCATCAACGAGGCACCATGGCCACCACACTGATCTATGTCCACGACCCCATGTGCAGTTGGTGCTATGGCTTCGGACCGGCCCTGGCCGGGCTGGTGGCGGGCCTGCCGCCGGGGGTCCGGTACCGCCGCCTGCTCGGCGGCCTGGCCCCGGACACCGACGCACCCATGCCCGAGGACCTGCGGACCAGGCTCCAGGACACCTGGCGGCGCATCCAGGGGCGCATCCCCGGGACCGAGTTCAACTTCGACTTCTGGACCCGGTGCAGCCCCAGGCGCAGCACCTACCCCGCCTGCCGGGCGGTGATCGCCGCCCGCGCCCAGGACCCCGACCTGGACGGGGCCATGACCTCGGCCATACAGCGGGCCTACTACCGGAAGGCCCGCAACCCCTCGGACCGGGACACCCTGATCGCCCTGGCCGGGGAGATCGGCGCCGACCGGGAAGCCTTCGCCGCCGCCCTGGACGCCCCCGCGACCCAGGCGGCCCTGGCTGCCGAGATCGCCGAGTGTCGGGCCCTGGGGGTCAGTTCCTTCCCCAGCCTGGTCCTGGACCGCGACGGCAGCCGCTGGCCCATACCGGTGGATTACCGGGACCCGCAGGCGATGTTGGCGGTCATCGGGGTGCTGTAGGTCCAGTCGAGCGGGGCCGAACCCGAGAATCTGGAAGAAGCAGTTGTCCGCAAATGAACGCAAATTAACGCCAATGATTCATTGGCTTCCCTAAGACCTTCTCGGCACCCGGAAGGTGAGTCGAGCACGAACGGTAACTCATTGTTTATTTGCGTTTATTTTCGGACGAATCGGTGTTTCCAGTAAGAAGGGTTGACCGAGTGCGTACTCCGGCCATCCTGGCTTGACGGGGGTCAGGGCTGGAAGCCCTGACTATGCACAGCGTGTCACTGGCCCGGTCGGAACAACGATCAAGGCCCCATTCCCCTCGACCCCAGCCGCCATGCGGTTGGATCTCCTGTCCCGTTCAGTTCTGGTTCAGATTCCCGGGGCTACCCTAGCCCCCAGATCGAAGCCCGATCCTCGGAGCCGACCGTTTCCCGTCCAGGCAAACAGCGGAGGATCCCCATGGAACCTAGGCTATCCACGGTGCCACTTTCATGAAGAGATTGATTGCAACCGCCTTGATCGCCCTGAGCCCGGCGGCCCTTGCCGACCCGGTATCTTGGGGCCAGATCACCTTTGCGGTACCGGTGGTCGGGAACCTTGAGGGGTTCGCCCCAATCGTGGGCCCGACCAACCGCAAGGAGTATCCCGGAGTCCCCGTGGAGCCCGGGTTGGGGCGGGATGGCGACCCCTGGTGGACGGTGTTTCTGCGCAGGGATACTGGGGTACAGCAGGGTCAAGGCCCGGGTAGCGACGGGGTCGCGCGACCGGCGGAGGTCTACCGCTGCCCGACGCCGGAGGGCCCGGTCGAGTACTCTGATCGACCCTGCCCAAGCGGGGCACCGGTCCTCCTCGGGGGGCGGCCCTACGCCCGATGGCAGGACGCCGAGGCGTACCGGCTGGCCGTCACGGCCGAAGAGATCGCCGACAGGGTCAGGAACGGGGACGAGTGGCGAAGGTGGGCTGAGCAGGTCAGAATGGCCAGAAAGGCCAGAGACGCAGCAACCCCGGCACGGGCTGTTGAGAAGGACAGCGAGGGACAGAGCTACCCCCAACACCCTGAAGAGCAATACCGGCAGCGCTGGGAACAACGCCACAAACACCACCCTGAGAAACACGCCGACCACGGCACGCCGCCGGCCCCTCGCTTCGAGTACAAAAGGCCCGAGTCCAGCAGTCTGCGGACCCATAGCTCCAAGCACAGGAAGTCCGAGTCCAAAAGTTTTGGGGTCACGAATAACTCAGAGCAGAAGAAGTCCGAGTCCAGCAGTTCGGGGGCCACGGCCCATTCCGAGCCCCAGAAGTCCGAGTCCAGCAGTCTGGGGACCCATGGCTCCGAGCACAAAAAGTCCAAGCGCAGCAATATGTAGCCGTTCAGCCCCCTATCGCCCAGGTCGGGGCAGGACCAGGCGAACGACCCTGTGCAGGACCCAGCCGCTCCTCCAGCCGCCGACACCGCCGCTCCCGCTCGGGCCCGGGGGGCAGGCGTTGGGCCAGGTCCAGGGCCCGGGCCGGGTCCCCTAAACGGTGCTCCCAGAGGATGGCCAGGGCCGCCAGGGCCTCCGGGTGACCGGCCTCGGCCAGGGGCGCCAACAGGTCCCGGGCCCCGCCCCAGTCCCTGGCCCGGGCCCGATAGCGGGCCAGTTCCAGAACGCCGACAGGCGTCAGGGCCTGGCGCTGGGCCTCCAGGATGGCCCGGGCCTGGTCCGGGTCGCCCCGATCCCGGTGCCAGCCGGCCACCGCCAGCGGGTCGGCCCCGACCCGGGCCGGGTCGCTCAGGGCCAGGGCCAGGGGGGCGCCCAGGGCCGCCAGCGAGAGCAGGTCCAGTCGGTTGTGGCTCAAGACCCCGGCGAGCCCGGCAGTCTCGCCCCGGCGCAGCCAGGCGAGCCAGGCCCTCGGGGCCTCTGACCCGGGCAGGTCCCCCTGGCGCTTGAGCCCCAGCAGCCGGTCCTCCACCGTACCCAGCCGGCAGTCCGGCCAGACCGGGGCGAAGGCCCGGCGTACCGGGTGGAGCAGGTCCAGGTGGGCCGCGTCGGCCCAATCGGGGGTCATGCCGGCCAGCCGATAGCGGGTGGTCAGGAGCGGCAGGTCGAAGGACTTGCCGTTGTAGCTCACCAGGAGCCGGCACCCGTCCAGGGCCCCATGCAGCGCGGCGAGGAAGCCGGCCTCCGCATCCAGCCGGGTGAGCAGGTACTGGCGCAGGACCAGGGTCTGGCCCTCGGGCCGCGCCAGGCCGCAGGCGAAGACCCAGGTCCCGGTGCCGCCGGCCAGGCCGCTGGTCTCGGTGTCCAGCAGGCACCAGTCCTCGGGGTCGCCGGTGTGGCCCAGGACCCTTTCCGCGAGCCAAGCCAGGCCCGCCAGGCCAGCACCCAGGGTCACCCGACCCTGGACCTGGGCCAGTGGGACGCGGCGCTCCACCCGCAGGACCCCCGGCGCCACCCAGTCCCCGCCCAGGGCCTCGATCCCTGTAGGAGCGGCTTTAGCCGCGACCGAAGCCCCCAGGGGCCCGCCCGAAGCCGAGGCCGGTCTCAGCCGCGCCAATCGCTCGGCCAGGGTCGGCCCTGGGTCCGACTCGGGGCCCGGCGCGATGTCCGGCGCCGGGGCCTGCGGGGGCGACGGCTGGCTCGGCGCCGACCCCCGCAACAGCCCCAGCCGCTCAGCCAGGCCCATGGTCGGCCCCCAGCAGTTCCAGCACCAAGGCCGCGGCGGCCTTGGGGGTGATGGCCCGTACCTCGTCCCCGGCCAGGATGGGGCCGACGCAGGCCGGGCAGCCGCCGGTGCAGGCGCAGTCCGCCACCAGGTCCAGGGCATCGGCGACCAGGCGCTGTGCCTGATCGTACAGGGGGGCGGAGAGCCCTATGCCGCCGGGGTAGTTGTCATAGAGAAACAGGGTCGGCTCAAAGCCGTCCCCCGGGTCCGCCGCCTCGCCGTCCGGGCCCTGTAGCTGGCCGCGCCCGTCGGCGCCGACCACCGCGGCCCAGGCCCCCTCCCCGTCCCCCACCGCCCGGCCCAGGTCGCGCAGCTCGGCCATGGCCCTCAGGGCAGCGACGTGGTGCAGGGCATAGGCGGCGCCGAGGAAGCCGTCGATGGCGAGCTGGCGCTGGGGCAGGGCCGCGGCCAGGGCGCGGGGCTCCGCCTGCCACCAGACCGCGGTGGTGTGCAGTTCCTGGTCGGGCAGGTTGATGTTGCCGTAGCCCACATTGTCGTGGCTGTAGTAGCGGATCTTCTTGTAGCCGGGGAAGCGGCGGACCAGATGGACCTCGCCGTGGGCGGCCAGGGCGCTGGGACTAGGGGCGGCCTCGAAGCGGTCGAGGATCTTGAGCCGGGTGTAGTCGATGGCGTCGGTGTAATAGTCGGCCTCGGTGGCCCGGACATAGGCCTTGCGCCCCACCCAGTCCAGGCGTTCGACCTGGTAGGGCCTGGCCTGGATGAGATAGATGGCCCCCTCGTAGAGGGTGCTGGGGGCCCCAGTCCAGTCCACCTCCGCCAGGATGCGACGGTCGGCGGCGTCCACCACCACGAAGTTGCCCTCCGCCACCGAGCGCAGGGATACCGCATTGGCCGGGTAGGAGTCCGCCACCCAATACCAGCGCCCGCCCTGGTGCTGGAGTATGCCCTGGGCCTCCAGGTAGCCGAGCATCTCGCCCAGGTCCTCGCCGCCCCCATCGCCGCCGAAGCCCTCACCCTCGGTGAAAGGCAGCTCGAAGGCGGCGCAGCGCACATGGTCGAGCAGGATCAGCAGTTGGTCCGGGTGGATCAGGGCCCGCTCGGGGCCGGCGCCGAGGAAGTGCTCCGGGTGGCGCACCAGGTATTGGTCCAGGGGGTCGCTGCTGGCCACCAGGACCCCCAGGGACGGGCGCAGGCGCCGGCCGGCCCGCCCCAGGCGCTGCCAGGTCCCGGCCACGGTCCCCGGGTAGCCGTTCAGCACGGCCACGTCCAGGGCGCCTATGTCCACCCCCAGCTCCAGGGCGGAGGTACTCACCACTATGCCCACCTCCCCGGCCCGCATGGCCCGCTCGGCGGCCCGCCGCTCGCTGGGCAGATAGCCGCCGCGGTAGGCCAGGACCCGGGGCGGGCGCCTAGGGTCCTTGTCGAAGGTGTCCTTCAGGTACTTGGCGATGACCTCGACCTGGAGCCTGGACCCGGCAAAGACTATGGCCTTGAGCCCGGCGGTCAGGGCGGCCCGGGCGATGCGGGTGGTCTGGGAGCGGGCCGAGGCGCGGATGCCCAGATCCGGGTTGATCACCGGCGGGTTCCACAGCAGCAGGTGCCGCTCCCCCAATGGGGCCCCGCTCTCGGTGACCGCCGCCACCGGGGCGCCGATGAGGCGCTCCGCCAGCTCCGCCGGGTTGGCGATGGTCGCCGAGGCGAAGATGAACCGCGGGTCAGTCCCATAGAAACGGCAGACGCGCTTGAGCCGACGCAGGACATTGGCCACATGGGAGCCGAAGACCCCGCGATAACCGTGCAACTCGTCCACTACGACGAATTGGAGCCCCTCGAAGAACTGGGCCCATTGGGTGTGATGGGGCAGTATGCCCTGGTGGAGCATGTCCGGGTTGGAGACCACCAGGTCGCCCCGGGTGCGCACCGCCTTGCGGGCGTCCCCCGGGGTGTCGCCGTCGAAGGTGAAGGCCTTGAGCCCCAGGTCCGCGGCCCGGCTCAGTTCCGTCAGTTCCGCCACCTGGTCCTGGGCCAGGGCCTTGGTGGGGAACAGGTACAGGGCCTTGGCCCCGCTGCGCAGCACCGCGTCCAGGACCGGCAGGTTGTAGCACAGGGTCTTGCCCGAGGCGGTGGGGGTGGCAACCACGGCGTGGCGCCCGGCCTGCACCAGGTCCCAGACCGCCCGTTGGTGGCTGTAGAGCCGCTCCACCCCGCGGGCCCTCAGGGCCGCGGCCAGGCGCGGGTCCAGGTCCGGCGGGAGTTCGGCGTACCGGGCCGCCACCGCGGGCTGGACCAACTCGCCGGCGATGCGCTCCCCGTAGCGGGCCTTGAGCCGGGAGACCAGGGGGCGCAGGCCCCTCTGGACCGACAGGTCCGATCCATCCGCCGGGACCCAGGGCCCCGCCTCCACCTCGACCAGTGCCTTGCCCATCGTCTCACCCCAGGTGTTGGAACCAGGCGCGAGTCTAGGCGGGGGGGTGGCTCAAAAGCTGAGCCTGGGTGGGTACCAATCCGGGCCTGACCCATCGGGTTCAAGGGCCCGGCGGTCGCGAAGGCCGCTGCCAACCGGCAGTTCCGAACTTGGAGGCCAGATCCGTGGCGGTGGGAGCGGCGCCTCGCCGCGACCGATGTAATGTGGTGACCACCTGGCTCGCTGCGCTTCGCCCGGTCGCGCCGAGGCGGCGCTCCCACGGTGCTTCCGG
>DYRB01000164.1 GCA_020718945.1 Lamprocystis purpurea
CCCGCATCCTGCGCGACCTGCCGACGGGCGGCTGGGCCCGGTTCAGGCTCCGGCGCCGGGACCCCGGCCCTCAGTCCCTGGGGAGTGCTGTCCCCGCCGCCCCCTTGCCGCCGGACATCCCTGCCGCGGTGCGCGCCCACCTGGCCGCCGGGGAGGAGCGCGCCGCCCTGGCCCTGCTCTATGCCGGCGGCCTGGCCCGGCTGCGGGCCCTGGGCCTGACCATACCCCCCGGGGCCACCGAGGGGGACTGCCTGCGCCTGGCCGGGGCCGTCCGGCCGGCGGCGGAGCTGGCGTATTTCCACCGCCTCACCCGACTCTGGCAGGGGCTGGCCTATGCCCACAGGCCCCCGGACCGCCGGGTCCTGGACGGGCTGCTGGCCCAGTGGCAGGACTGGGGTGCCGCTGGGGCGGGCGATGCGCCTTGAGGCCAACCCCACCCGACTGGTCGTCGTCGGCCTGGTCCTGATCGGCGCCGCCCTGGCGGTGGCCTGGTTCCTGCGCAACTTCGAGCGCCGTCCCATGGATATGGATGTCGGCTGGTCCCTGGCCGCCCGGCGCAATCCCTTCCTGGCCGCGGAGTCCCTCCTGCGCCGCCTGGGACACCCGGTGGAGGCGGTGGCCGGGCGCGGGCCCCTGCGTGACCTGCCACCGACCCGGGACCTCCTGGTGGTCAACGGGCTCGGCCCCCTCAACCAGGGGCGCCGCGCGGCCCTCCAGGCCTGGGTCGAGGCGGGCGGTGAACTGCTGGTCACGGCCCTTGAGCCCTCCGACGGCGACAGCCCCCGTCCGGACGACTTCCTCGCCGGCCTGGGGGTGCGGCTGCGGGAGGCCGAGACCCCGGGCAGCGCCCAGGGCCGGGTGAAGGTCCCGGTGACCTTCACCGGCGAGCCGCTGCCCCTCAACCTCAGCGCCCCGGCCCGGCTCTATCTGGAGGACACCGCCGACCGCGCCCAGTCCGCCGCCCTGGCCGAGGACGGGCAGGCGCGGCTGCTCCAGGTCCCCCTCGGTCGGGGCCACATCACCCTGAGCGCGGACAACCGCTTCCTCACCAACGCCGGCATAGGCGAGCACGACCACGCGGCCCTGCTGGCCCGCCTGGCCGCCCCGGCGGACGGCGGCAAGGTCTGGCTGCTCTACGACAGCGCCGTGCCCGGCCTGCTGGCGACCCTGTGGCGGGCGGCCCCCCAGGCCGTGCTGGCCGGGGCCCTGCTGGCACTGGGCTTCGTCTGGCACCTGGGCCGGCGCCTGGGCCCCCTGGAGCCGCAGCCGGAGCGCGGGCGCCGGGACCTGATGGAGCACCTGGAGGCCGGGGCGGGGTTTCTCTGGCGGGAGGGGCGTGCGGGGCAACTCAGCGCGGCGGCGCGGGGGCGGGTCGAAGGGGCCTGGCTGCGCCGACACCCGCCCCTGCGGGCCCTGGGTCAGGGGCAGCGGGCGGCCTGGATCGCGGCCCGGTTGGGCCTGGCAGAGGTCGATGTGGAGCGGGCCCTGTACACCCCGCCGGGGGATGCCCAGGCCCTGGTAACGGATGGGGCCCTGTTGCAGCGGATTTGGGTTGCGGCTGGCGGTTAGCTCCGAGGAGGCATTCGGGGCACCGTGCCGAATGCGGGTATATAGGGCAGGATTAACAATATTTCACAGGATCAGCAGGTCAGGCGATGCCCCCGATTCGTGGGAGCGCCGCCCCGGCGCGACCCAGCGTCTTCCAGCAAGGTCCCTGGAAGACGCCCCGTCGCGGCGGGGCGCCGCTCCCACGGGGAGAACGCTGGCCGCGGTAGCCCACACCAAACGCGGACATCGCCACAAAGCATCTTGCTAATCCTGAGAAATCCAATTTAATCCTGTCGGACTATTCTCAGGCCGCTCCGTCGCCCTAGCCCCGTAACGCCTCCGCCAGTGTCGCGGCGGGAACACCCAGGGCCCAGGCGGCGGCGAGGGCGGCCAGCACGCCCCGGGGGGGGCAGCCGTCAATTGGGGTGATCGGCTCCGGCAGGACCACCTCGGCGGCACCCTCGGCCAGCACCGGGCGACCGTCGCGCAGCACCAGGGCCCGCCCGCCGAGGTCGCGGTGGGCGCGCACCCCGGGGTGATCCGGGTCCAGGGCGAACCAGAGCACCGAGCCGCCGCAGTGGGCGGCCAGGGCCGCCGACCTGGGGTCCTCGGCATTCAGCACCGCGACGCCGTCCGCCGCAACCGTGGCCAGGACACAGGCTTGGGCCCGGGTCAGGTCGTCCGCGTCCGCGTCGTCCAGGGCACCGGGGGCGCCCAGGACCACCCCGACCCGGCAACGGTCGAAGCCCAGGCCGCGGCTTAGGACCTCCGCCGGGGGGGCCTCCAGCACCGCAACCTCGACCAGAGGATTGAGGAACACAGCACAGGCGGCATCCGGGGCGGCGCAGTCGCCGTCCCCGACCCGACGGCCGTCCAGGTAGCGCCCCTCGCGGTGGGTGAGCCCGACGCGCAGCCCGTGGCGGTGCAGCATACGGGCGACGAGCCCGGTGACCGCCGTGGCCTCGCCCCCGCCGGTCACCGCGACCACCGGGATGCGCCCGTCGGCCCCGGCCGGGAAGAGCAATTCGACTATGGCCTCGCCCACCGGCCGCGGGGCCCCGGCGGAGGGCTCCAAGTGCATGCGCAGCCCCGGCCCGGCGTTGACCTCCACCACGGCCCCGCCCTGGGCCTCCAGGGGCCGGCCTATGTCCTTGGCCAGGATGTCTACCCCGGCGATGTCCAGGCCGACCACCCGGGCCGCATCCACGGCCCGGGCGGCGACCTCCGGGTGGACCCGGTCGGTGATGTCGGCGGCGGTACCGCCGGTGCTCAGGTTGGCGGTGTTGCGGATCAGTACCCGGGCCCCGGCGGCCGGGATGGAGTCGGGGCTGTAGCCCTGCTCGGCCAGCACCGCGAGCCCTATGGCGTCGAGCTTGATCAGGCTCAGCACAGTGGCATGGCCCTCGCTGCGCCGCGGGTCGCCGTTGACCCGGTCGACCAGTTCAAGGATGTTCGCCACCCCGTCGCCCTCCACCTGGGCGGGCTCGCGGAGCGCCGCGGCCACCACCCGCTCCCCCACCACCAGCAGGCGATGGTCGGCGCCCTCGATGTGTTGCTCGCAGAGGATCTCCGGGCCCTCGGCCCGGGCGGCGGCGAAGGCCTGTTCGACCCGCTCCTGGGAGCGCAGATCGGCGCTGATGCCCCGCCCGTGGTTGCCGAAGCGGGGCTTGATCACCACCGGCAGGCCCAGGGCCTGGGCCGTGTCCCAGGCCTCCTCGGCGCTCGCCACCGGGCGCCCCTGGGGCACCGGCACCCCGATGGCGGACAGCAGCAGCCGGGTCAGGTCCTTGTCCTGGGCTATGGCCTCGGCGATGGCCCCGGTGCGGTCGGTCTCCGCCGTCCAGACCCGCCGCTGATGCACCCCATGGCCGAGCAGCAGCAGATTGTCCTGGCCCAGGCGACGCACCGGGATGCCCCGCGCCCGGGCGGCACGGGCTATGGCCGTGGTGCTGGGGCCCAGGTGGACATCCTGGCAGAGGGCGCGCAGGTGGCCGATCTCCGCGGCCACCTCGAAGGGGTCCCCGTTCAGGGCCGCTGCCAGCAGGGCGCGGGCGCTGTCCAGACAGGCCAGGCCGACCGCGGCCTCGTCGTACTCGCAGACCACCCGGTATTGGCCCGGGGTGGCGGTGGGGCTGGTCTGGCGGAAGGCGACCCTGGACCCGGCCAGGGTCTGAAGCTCCAGGACCAGTTCGGCGAGGGTATCGGCCAGCCCGGCCCCTTGCCCCAGGCGCGCCAGGAAGTCGCCGCGCTCGCCCAGGGTAGACAGCCAGGACGCCAGGCGCTCCAGGAGGTCCGGGTGCTGCCCAGGCGCATCGCCGGGGGCCTCGCCCAGGTCGAGGGTCAGTTCCAGAACCGGACATTCGGCCCAGATGTTGGGGCCCCGCAGGGTCCGGATGCTTCCGATGTCGAGCACGTTCTAACCTCGGGCGGTGGCGGTGCCGATGGGTGGATGGGGCCTGCGGGGAGGCGGCTGCGCCGCTCCGACCGCGTCCGCGGTCGGCCCGACGGGTGCTCGGCACCGGCTAGGGGGACAGATTCGGGCCGCGCCGGGCGGATAATCCGCCAAGCGGCCCGGCCGGCGCAAATCCTGTCGCTAGGAAGTAGACGAGTCCACCGGCCCGGCGGCCACGGCGTGATCCAGACCGCCCCCGGCATGGCTGATAGGCCTGTCCCGGCGCGCCTTGTCGGTGGCCAGGTGGTCGCGCACGAAGGCGACGGTCTCGTCGATCTGGTCGGCCTGGATGAGCAGCAGGTCGCCGGGCTGGGCCGCCCACAGGGCCGCCTCCACCGCGTTCTGCCAGCCGTGGATGGCCTGGACCTCCGCCACCCGGCCACCGGACCCTAGGCCCTGGTGGAACAGGGCCATGATCTCCCCGGGCAGGCGCCCGCGGACATAGTGGTCTTCGTAGAGGATCACCTGGTCGAAGGCGGCGCCGAGGATCTCCCCCTGGCGGATCATATCGATGTCGCGCCGGTCCCCGGCCGCGGAATACACCGCGATACGCCGACGGTGGGGGAAGCCCCCCAGGGCCTCGACCATGGCCAGCAGGGACGAGGGATTGTGGCCGTAGTCGAAAATGGCGGTGGCGCCATTGACGTTGAGGACATTGAAGCGCCCCGGGCTCTTGTCCGTGTCGCCGCCGAAGGTAGCCAGGGCCGCGCCGATGGTGTCCCAGGGCAGGCCCAGGCCCCACATGCCCCCGGCACAGGCCAGGGCATTCTCGACCTGGAAGCGGACCTGCCCGCCCCGGGTCAGGGGCACGCTGGCCAGCGCGATCCGGGCGACCTCGGCCTTGCCCTCGGCCAGGACCAGGGCCCCGTCGCTCAGGAAGGCGACCCGCCCGCCGGCGCGCCTGTGGTCGGCCAGGACCGGGTTGCCCTGGTCCAGGGCGAAGAACAGCACGGACCCGCGGCACAGCCCGGCCATGGGCACCACCAATGGGTCGGCGGCGTTGAGCACCGCCGTGCCCCAGGGGGCCACGCCGCGGACCAGGGTCGCCTTGACCGCGGCGAGCTGCTCGACGGTGTCGATGCCGCCCAGGCCCAGGTGGTCGCCCTCGCCGATGTTGGTGATCACCGCCAGGTCGCAGGCGTCGAAGGCTAGGCCCTCGCGCAGTATGCCGCCGCGGGCGGTCTCCAGCACCGCCGCCTCGACCTGGGGATTGAGCAGGACCAGCCGGGCGCTCTTGGGCCCGCTGCAATCGTCGGTGTCGATGCGCCGACCGTCCAGATAGATGCCGTCGGTGCAGGTCATGCCCACATGCAGGCCGCTCAGGGCCAGGCCGTGGGCCAGCAGGCGGGTGACGGTGGTCTTGCCGTTGGTGCCGCTGACCGCGACCACCGGGATGCGCCCGTTGCCACCGTCGGGGAACAGGGCGTCGAGCACGGCGTCGGCCACCGGCCGGTCGGTGCCGCTATCGTCCAGGCCCAGGTAGGCGTCCAGCTCAGGGCCCGCTATGACCTCGCTGACCCGCCCGCCCTGGTGCTCCAGGGGTCGGGTTGGGTCGTCCACCGCCAGGCGCACCTCGGCGATGTCCAGGCCCAGGGCGCGGGCGGCGTCCAGGGCGCGGGCCCCGACCTCCGGGTGGACCAGATGGCTGAGATTGGTGATGCGCACCGGGCCCGTGGCCCCGTTCAGGGGCTCGTAGCGGATGACGGCGGCGAGGCGCCCGCCGGCTACCAGGACCCGGTAGTGGGCGCCCTGGACCGGGGCATCGGTGCAGCCGACGCCGACGCTGGCGAGCAGGTCCTCCATCAGGTCGCGCTCCCCGGTGACCCACTGGGCGACGACGCCGAGGCCCTGATGGCGGGGCCCCTGGCTGCGGGTGTTCAGGGTGCGTACCTGGCGGGCCCCGTAGCCCAGTTGCAGCAGCCCAGAGCCGAGCCGGCGCACGGGGATGGCGCGGGCCCGGGCGGCGCTGGCCAGGGCGGCGGCGGTAGGCGTGGGCTGGGCCGCGTCGGCGGCGACCCGCAGGTCTGCCAGGGCGGTGGCCAGATCGAAGGGCTGGTCCGCCCGCACCGCGGCGAGCAGGGCCAGGGCGGTCTCGGCACAGTCCCGGGGGACCAGCCCCCGATGGTAGGGCAGGGCGACCAGGACCAGCCCAGGCTCTGCCAGGCGCCGCACCCCCAGGCAGTCCGCGTCGCTGGCGCCCGGATCGGCACCCGGACTGGACCCCAGCCGCGCACCCAGGGCCAGGGTCAGGCGGGCGAAGGTGCCTGCCAGCCACAGTTCCAGGTCCGGACGGTCGGGGTCAGGCGGCAGGGGCGGCAGGGCGCACTCGGGCAACAGATCGGGGACCCGGACGACGGCACGCGGGCAGAGGGCTTCGATCTCCCCCCCTACAAGGCCGGACAGGTCCAGCCACAGTTCCGCCACCGGGGTGTCGGCCCAAATGTTGATGCCCAGCAAGCTGCGCACGCGGTCGATGTCCATGCCAGCGGGTTTCCCGAGTTGGGGTTGTGGGGACCGGGGCGCAGGGCGCCCGGCGGCCGTCGAGAGTCAGTTTTCGACCCTGTGCCCATAAGCTTGCAACTGCGAGGCTGAACCGCACCTGAACGACCACAGGGTTCAGACACAGCCACAAAGAAA
>DYRB01000165.1:0-4389 GCA_020718945.1 Lamprocystis purpurea
CGGATGGGTGTGGGCCAGGTGCCGGGTCAGGGCCTCCCGGCGCCCCTCCAGGTGGGCGATCTCCTCGGCCCGCACCAATGGGTTGACCGCCGCCAGGGCCCGCAGCCGGTCGAGTTCCTCCCCCAGCAGGGCCTGCATCCGTTTCAGGGCCTGGTCGCGCAGCCGGGCGGCGGCGGTCTGGGCCAGGGCCTCGCCCGCGGCCAGCATGGCGGTCAGGCGCGGCGCCTGGGAGCGGACCACGGCGGTGGCGAGCTTGCGGTTGCGGGTCAGGCAGTCCCCGCGCAGGGCCTCGTGGGACAGCACCGGGGCCAGGTCGCGGCCGGCGGCATCGATCACCAGGCGCAGGGCCGTGGGGGGCAGGAAGCGCCCGACCTCCAGGGCCGGCGGGGCCGGGCATTCGGCCACGAAGACCGCCTCCAGGAACAGGGTGGCGGGTTTGAAGCGTGGGTCTCTCACCAGGGTCATGGCGCTGGCCCCCAGATCGGACCCGGTGAGCAGGTCCATGGCCCCGCGCACCATGGGGTGCTCCCAGGTGAGGAAGGCGCGGTCCTCGTGGGCCAGGGCGGCGGCGCGGTCGAAGGTGACCGTGACCCCGTCCTCCGGCAGCTCCGGGAAGTGCTCCTGGAGCATGTGGTTCCCAGGCCGCACCACCAGGGCCCCGCCCGGGCCAGGCTCGCTGTCGATGCCGAAGAGGTCCCAGACCCGGCCGATCCAGTCCGTCACCGAGCGCTCCGCATCCTGGCGCTCCACCGCCTCCACCAGGGCCGCGGAGACCGCCGGGCGGTGGGAGTGTAGCTCCAGCAGCCGGTCCCGGCCGGCGGCCAGTTCGGCGTCTATGCGCTCGGTCAGCACCCGGGCCCGGGCCACCAGGGCGTCGGTCAGGGACGGGTCGGCCAGGGCCGCGTGCAGATCGGCCTTGAGTTCGGCGTAGACCGCCGGGGCGGCGGGGCAGGGGGCACCCAGGGCCCCGAGCCCGTCGGCATACCAGCGGTACAGGGTCTCCCCGGGGCCGCCGGCCAGGTAGGGGACATGGATGCGCACCGTCTCGCGCTGGCCGATGCGGTCCAGGCGCCCGATGCGCTGCTCCAACAGGTCCGGGTCCAGGGGCAGGTCGAACAGGACCAGGTGGTGGGCGAACTGGAAGTTGCGCCCCTCGCTGCCGATCTCCGAGCAGAGCAGGACCTGGGTGCCGTCCTCGGCGGCGGCGAAGTAGGCCGCGGCCCGGTCGCGCTCGACGATCTCCATGCCCTCGTGGAAGACCGCGGCGTGGATGCCGGCGCGCCTTTGCAGGGCCTCGCGCAGTTCCAGCACCGTCTGGGCCCGGGCGGCGATGAGCAGGACCTTGGCCGGGCGCAGGCCCCGCAGGGTGCCGACCAGCCAGTCCAGGCGCGGGTCCAGGTCCACCCAGCCGGGGCCGAAGTTTGCCTCCGGGGCCAGGCCCGCCTCGCCTGCCAGCTCCATGTACTCGGCCGGGCACTCCAGGGGATGGGCGTGGGGCTCGCGCCCGGGGAAGCCGGGGATGGCGGCGCGGGTGTTGCGGAACAGCACCCGCCCGGTGCCGTGGCGGTCCACCAGGCGCTCGCAGACCTCCGCCGGGGTCAGGCCCTCGGTGTCGCCGGCCAGGTCCCGCAGCAGGGCCTGGTCGGCGGCGTCCAGCGCGGTCCCGTCCAGCAGGCGTGCGGCCAGGGCCGCCAGGGGGGCGTAGCGGTGTTCTTCGTCAATGAATGTGGCGTAGTCCTGGAAGCGGTCCGGGTCGAGCAGGCGCAGCCGCCCGAAGTGCCCGGCCCGGCCGAACTGCTCCGGGGTGGCGGTGAGCAGCAGCACCCCCGGGGTGACCGCCGCCAGTGCCGCCACCAGGTCGTATTCCAGGCTGCTCTCCTGGGGCGACCAGGCCAGGTGGTGGGCCTCGTCCACCACCAGCAGGTCCCAGTCACCGGCCAGGGCGGCGCGGGCCGCCGCCGGGTCCCCGGTCAGCAGATCCAGGGAGCACAGGACGCATTGCTCGGCCTGGAAGGGGTTGGCCTCGTTGATCGCCGCCAGCCGCTCGCGGTCGAACAGGGCCAGGCGCAGGTTGAAGCGGCGGCGCATCTCCACCAGCCACTGGTGGAGCAGGGGCTCCGGGACCAGGACCAGGACCCGGCTGGCCCGCCCGGTGAGCAGCATCCGGTGGGTGATGAGCCCGGCCTCGATGGTCTTGCCCAGGCCCACCTCGTCGGCCAGCAGGACCCGCGGGGCATAGCGCCCGGCCACCTCGGCGGCGATGTAGAGCTGGTGGGGTATGGGCCCGATGCGCGGGCCGACCAGCCCGAGGATGGGCGAGACCGCCTGGCGCGCCCCGGCCAGCCAGGTCTCCAGGCGCAGGCTGAACCACAGGTCGCGGTCGATGCGCCCGGACAGCAGCCGCTGCTGGGGGCGGTTGAGGTGCAAGTGGTCGTCCAGGTCCGCCTCGGCCAGGGTGCAGGGGGCCCCGTCCAGGTCCTCGCAGCGGTAGGCGATGAGCCCGCCGGTCTCCTCCCGGCCGCGCACCGTCAGGGCCCGCCCGGCGCGGTCGCGGACCCGCTCGCCGGGGTCGAGCTCGACCCGCACCAGGGGGGCGTCGCGCAGGGTGTAGAGGCGGGTCTCCCCGGTGGCGGGGAAGGCGACATGGACGCAGCGCTCGTCCACGCCTATGACCTGGCCCAGGCCGAGGTCCCCCTGGGTCTCGCTGAGCCAACGCTGGCCGGGTACGAATGGGTGCATGGGCGAAACCTGGACTGCTGGAAAACCGGGCATTGTACCCGCCCAGGGCCTTCCGGTCGGGTTTTGCAAGTCTCCCAGGTCGGCCCGCCGGGCCCAAGACCGTCCCACAGGCGGGGATCTGCGGGTTAGAATCCTCCCGCCCAAATTCCATCAGGTTCCGCAACCCATGACCCTATCCGTTGACCCTAACCGCCTGCGCCTCGGCATCCCCAAGGGCAGCCTCCAGGAGACCACGGCGCGCCTGTTTGCCCTGGCCGGCTACCAGTTGCGCATCTCCGGGCGCTCCTACTACCCCGACATCGACGACCCGGAGCTGGAATGCATCCTGATCCGCCCCCAGGAGATGGCCCGCTATGTGGCCGAGGGCATCCTCGACTGCGCCATCACCGGTCTGGACTGGGTCCTGGAGACCGGGGCCGAGGTGGCGCAGTTGGCGGACCTGCGGGCCCCTTGGCCCAACTACGGGGTGGTGCGCTGGGTGATGGCGTCCAAGGAGGGGTCGCGCTTCCAGAACGTCAAGGACCTGGAGGGGGCGCGCATCGCCACCGAGGCGGTGGGTATGACCCAGCGCTTTCTGGCCGAGCACGGCGTGACCGCCAGCGTGGAGTTCTCCTGGGGGGCCACCGAGGTCAAGCCGCCCATCCTGGCCGACGCCATTGTCGATGTCTCCGAGACCGGCTCCAGCCTGCGCGCCAACGGGCTGCGGGTCATGCATGTGGTGCTGGAGAGCACGCCGCGCTTCATCGCCAACCACGCATCCCTCACCGACCCCTGGAAACGGCTCAAGATCGACCGGCTGCTCCTGCTGCTCAACGGGGCCATCGCCGCCGCCAGCCGGGTGCTGCTATCCATGAACGCCCCCAGGGGTGAGGTGGAGGCCATACTGCGGCTGCTCCCGGCCCTGGCCACCCCGACGGTCTCGACCCTCTCCGACCCGGACTGGGTGGAGCTGTCCACCGTGGTCCCCGAGGGCCAGGTGCGCGACCTGATCCCGCTGCTCTACGAGGCCGGGGCGCGGGGTATCATCGAATTGCCCATCACCAAGATCATCGAGTAGCCCGGTGCGACCGACCCTCAAACCCAGGGTCAGGTCCCTGATGCTGCTCGCCGTCCTGGTCTGGGTTGCGGAGACCCATGCAGCCCAGGCCCAGGCCGAGATTCCGGAGCCCCTGGACCTGGGACAGGCCCTGGGCTTCGCCGAGGCCCACCCCCGCACCCGCCTGGGCGCGGCCGGCCCCCTGCCGCGCCGCCTGCCCCTGTACCTGGCCTGTCACGACCTCGCCTTCGGCGCCGCGGCGACCGGCGACAACACGCGCAATCGCCCGGTGGACGCCCTGCTCGATCCGGTCGATGCCCAACGCATCGAGATCCTGGCGCGCTTCCTGGACGTGGTCCTCGCCGACCTGAGTTTCTCCCGCTACAACGAGGCCATGGCGGTGGCCTACATCCAGGTCGACCGGGCCGGCATCCGCCGCGACCTGGGGCAGGTCTCGGAACTGCGGGTGGCGGAACTCGATGTCACCTACCAGGATGTGCGCCAGCGCCGTGCCGGCAGCGAGGCGGCCCAGCGCCTTACCCGCGCCCTGCTGGCCCAGGCATTAGACCGCCCGGAGAGCCTGCCGCGGGACCTGGTGACCCCCAAGCTCCCGG
>DYRB01000165.1:4489-6632 GCA_020718945.1 Lamprocystis purpurea
GCATTAGACCGCCCGGAGAGCCTGCCGCGGGACCTGGTGACCCCCAAGCTCCCGGCCCTCCCTGCGACCCTGCCGGACCTCAAGGCGGTGGTCGCCGCCGCCCAGGCCGGTAACCGGGCCCCGGCCAAGGCCCAGTCTGCGGACCCGGACAGTGCCCGAGTCCTGGAACTGGATCTGCGCCAGCAGGCCCTGGAACTGCTGTTGCGTCTCCAGGCCCTGGCGGTCAGCTCGGAGAGCAGCCGGGCGGAGACGGCGCTCCGCGACCTCAAGCTCGACGAGAGCCGCGTCCTCTACGAACAGGAGGCGGCCGCCGACCTGGGCTACTCCATGAGCCAGCAGACCAAGGCCCACCTGGACGAACAGCGGGTCGCCTATTGCCGGGCCCTGGCCTGGGCCGAACTCCAGGCGCTGCAGGGGAAGACCCTGTGGCCCGATACCAAGGGGACCGCACCATGAATCCGCTTTCGCATTCGAGCCGCAAATGAACGCAAATATACGCAAATGGCCCAATGGGTTATCGAGTATCCCGAGAGTGCCTTCGGGGGTGGGCGAGGGCGCGTGCCGGACTGCTGCCCATTTGCGTCCATTTGCGTTCATTTGCGGCCTAATAGTCTTCTTGGGAAGCAAGCGCGCCTGCATGGCTGCCCTTGCCCTGGGCCTGATCTGGGCCGCACCCGCCACCGCCCTGGAACTCAAGGGCTGGCTGGAGTGGCTGCACAAGGTCGAGATGCGCGTCCTGGAGAACGGCGTGGTCGAGGAGGTGGCGGTCAACGCCGGGCAGCATGTCCGCAAGGGCGACCTGCTGCTGCGCATGGACCAGCGTGAGGCCAAGGCCGCCCTGTTGGGGGCCCAGGCCAAGGTCGCCCGGGCCCGCATCGCCACCGCCTCCGCCGAGCGCGAGGTCAAGCGGGCCCAGGAGTTGTTCGACCGCGGCCTGATCGCCATCGAGGAGCGCAACGATGCGGAGCTGAAACAGGCCGCCGCGGTGGCGGAGGAGGCATCCGCCAAGGCCGCCGAGGCCGCCGCCGCGGTGGCCCTGGAGCGCACCGAGCTGCGCGCCCCCTTCGATGGCACCGTGGTGGCGCGCAATGTCTGGAACGGGGCGGTCATCTACAAGACCATCCAGCAGGAGCCCCTCATCGTCATTGCCCCGGACGACAAGATGATCGCCCGGGCCCTGGTCACGGCCCCGGTGCTGCGGATGTTCAAGCCGGGCCAGTACGCCCGGGTCAAGGTCGCCAACGGCCTGCGTGAGGGGCGCGTCTATAGCGTCGGGGTGGAGGCGGTGCGGGTCGAACTGCAAGGGGCCGTCTACTACCTGGACGTGATCATCGAGCGCTCCCCGAGCGAACCCCTGCGCCCGTCGGAGACGGTCGAGATCCTATTGCCCTGAGGGGGCCGCGTTACCCCGACCGCCGCTCGCGCCTTTGCTTGTCCGGGTTGCGCAGCAGCACATAGAGGGCCCCGGTCCCGCCGTCGCGCCGGGTGGCCGAGCAGAAGGCGAGTACCTCGGGACGCAGGCGCAGCCAGTAGTTGACCTTGCACTTGAGCACGGGCTGGCGCCCGGCGGAGCCGATCCCCTTGCCGTGGATGATGCGGGCGCAGCGCACCCGCTGACGGGCGCAGTGGTCAAGGAATTCGATCAGGACGCGGCGGGCGACCTCGACCCGCAGGCCATGCAGATCGAGCTCGATCTCGACCTCCAGATAGCCCCGTTGCAGGTCGTGGACGACGCGGTTCTGCACCCCGGGGCGGGCGAACAGCAGAAAGTCCTGGGTCTCGACCTCTGCCTCCGACAGACCCTGGGGGTCCTCGGGGTCGGCCAAGTCCGCCGGTTGCTCGATGGGCAGAGGTGGGGGGCGGCGGCGGTAGGGCTCGGCCAGGTCGTGGTCCAGGGGTTGCGCGTCCTCGACGGCGGTCCGGAACAGATCGCGTTCGCCCGGCGGAAGATGTCTGCTCATGTGACCCGGGCCCGTGGCACAGATGTGAGGATCGCAGTATATCAGCCTACCCGGGCCGAGCTCCCAGCCCTGAAGCAAGAGCGCGCCAGCCCAGTCTTGGCGAGGCCCGGCAGCGGGTCAAAAAAGGTTCGTTCGCACAAGGGGGCTAGACCGCCGGGCGGGTCTCTGGCAGGATAAGTGGA
>DYRB01000166.1 GCA_020718945.1 Lamprocystis purpurea
AGCAGGATCTCGAAGAAGACGAACAGGTTGAACAGGTCCCCGGTGAGGAAGGCCCCGTTCAGTCCGAGCAGTTGCCACTGGAACAGGACATGGAAGTGCCGCCCGGCCCCATCCGCCCCGCGCACCCCATGGAGCAGGGCGAACAGGGCCAGGAGGGCGGTGACCGTCAGCATCCAGGCGGCGAGCCGGTCGGCCACCAGCAGTATGCCGAAGGGGGCCGGCCAGTTGCCGACCCCATAGGTGAGGATGGCCCCGTCCCCCACCGCATCCAGCAGGGCCAGGGCGACCCCGACCTGGGCCAACGTCAGGGCCAGACCCAGGCCG
This sequence comes from Lamprocystis purpurea, assembly GCA_020718945.1. Classification (GTDB taxonomy): domain Bacteria; phylum Pseudomonadota; class Gammaproteobacteria; order Chromatiales; family Chromatiaceae; genus DYRB01. Next base: position 325 of record DYRB01000166.1, read on the forward strand.
CGGCGCAGGGCCAGACCGTCCCCGGGCAGGAGCAACAGCAGTATGCCGCCGACCAGGGGCAGGAGGACCGGGGTTACGAGTAAATGGTTCATTCCGAGAACAGCGCCCTGCCGCAAATCAACGCAAAAAGGCGCAAACGAAACTGCGGGTTACCCCTAGTGTGGGGGTGGCCCGCGGGCGGGGGTAGGCAGCGACGGCAAATCTTGTTTGATTTGCGTCCATTTGCGTTCATTTGCGGCTGAATTTCCGCTTCCCGGTTCAAGGCTCGCCCCCGTCGTCCACCCCGTCGCCCCCCAGCAGGGCCCGGGCGCGCAGGGCCAGGACTATGACGAAGGCGGTCATGGCAAATCCAATGACAATGGCCGTCAGCACCAGGGCCTGGGGGACCGGGTCCGTGTAGCCCGCCGCCCCGGCGCTGATCACCGGGGCCCGCCCCACCTGGAGCCGCCCCATGGCGAACAGGAACAAGTTGACCGCATAGGAGACCAGGGTCAGGCCCAGCACCACCGGGAAGGTCCGCCGCCGCAGCAGCAGATAGACCCCGCTGCCGATCAGCACGCCTATGACCAGGGCAAACAGCGCCTCCATCAGGTCCAATCCCCGGCCGGTGCGGCGTGCAGCCGGCCCAGGTGGATGAGGACGGTCAGCACGGCCCCCACCACCACCAGGTAGACCCCCAGGTCGAAGGCCATGGCCGAGGCCAGTTCCAGGTCCAGCTCCCCAACCAGGGGCACCGGCAGGTGCAGATGACCATGGGCGGAGGTCAGGAAGGGATAGCCCAGGGCCAGGCTGGCCAGCCCGGTGACCGCTGCCAGCAGCAGGCCCCAGCCCATCAGGGGCAGGAGGTTCTGCGGCAGGCGCTCGCGGGTCCAGGCGACCCCGTTGGCCAGGTATTGCAGGATCAGGGCCACAGCGGTGATCAGCCCGGCGATGAAGCCGCCCCCGGGCAGGTTGTGGCCGCGCAGCAGGATGAACACCGACATCAGCAGGGCCAGGGGCAGCAACAGACGGGCCAGGGTGGCGAGGATGACCGGGTGGGGGTCAGAGTCCCAGGCACGGCCGGCGGCGTCCCGGGCCGGCCCCGGCCCCGATCCCGATCCCGATCCCGACAGGTGCAGCCCGCCCAGCATGGCGTGGATGCCTAGGGCCGCCAGGGCCAGGACCGTGCCCTCCCCCAGGGTGTCGAAGCCGCGGAAGTCCACCAGGATCACATTGACCACATTGGCCCCGCCCCCGCCCGGGATACTGTTGGCGATGAAGAACCCGGCGATGGACTCATAGGGCCGGGTCAGCACCGCCCAGGTCAGGGCCGCGGCCCCTCCGCCGGCGGCCAGGGCCAGGACCCCATCCCGCACCCGACCCGGCAGCGAGCCCTCCACCGGGTCCTCCTGGGGCAGGAAGTAGAGGGCCAGCAACAGCAGGATCAGGGTCACCAGTTCCACCGAGAGCTGGGTCAGGGCCAGGTCCGGGGCGGAGAAGCCGAGGAAGGCCAGGGTGACCAGCAGCCCCACGGCCCCCGCCAGGACCAGGGCCACCAGGCGGCGGCGGTGCAGGGCCAGGGTCGCCAGGGCCGCGGCGATGAGGCCCAGGGCCCAGAGCAGGCCGAGGCCGTCCACCGGCATCAGGGGCCGAGGCCCGGTCAGCCCGGCCCCGGCACCCAGGAACCCGGCGGCACCCAGCACCAGGGCCCCGAGCACCAACAGGGACAGCATGACCGGCAGGGACGGCCGGTCGCTGCCCCGGGTCAGACGGCGGGCCAGGGCGAACAGGGCGCTCAGGCCAGCCTCATACAGGTCCCGGGCCAAGAACCGGCCGCCGAAGCGCTCGTGCAGGGCGAACAGGGGCTTGCGGCCCGCATAGAGCAGCAGGCCGCCGATCAGGGCGATGACGCTCATCCACAGGGCCGGGCTGAAGCCGTGCCAGATGGCCAGGTCGTGGTCCGGCACCGGGCCCTGCAACACCCCCTGGGCGGCCACCGCCAGGATAGGCTCCACGGTCAGGGCCGGGGCTATGCCCACCAACAGACAGAGGGCCACCAGCACCTCCACCGGGACCTTCATCCAGCGCGGCGGCTCGTGGGGGGTCTTGGTCAGACCTATGGGGTCGCCGTTGAAGAAGACATCGTGGATGAAGCGCAGCGAATAGGCCACGGCGAAGACCCCCGCCAGGGTCACCGCCGCCGGCAGGACTGCACCGAAGCGCAACAGGCTGGAGGCCCCCACCGTCTCGGCGAAGAACATCTCCTTGGACAGGAAGCCGTTGAACAGGGGTACCCCGGCCATGGCCGCGGAGGCGACCATGGCCAGGGCCCCCGTATAGGGCATCCAGCGCCACAGGCCGTTGATCCTGCGCATGTCCCGGGAGCCGGTCTCGTGGTCGATGATGCCGGCGGCCATGAACAGGGACGCCTTGAAGGTGGCGTGGTTGATGATGTGGAAGACCCCGGCCACCGCCGCCAATGGGGTGCCGATGCCGAACAGCAGGGTAATGAGCCCCAGGTGGCTGATGGTCGAATAGGCCAGCAGCCCCTTGAGGTCGTGCTGGAACAGGGCGACGAAGGCACCGAGCAGCAGGGTCGCCAGCCCGGTCCCGCCCACCAGAGCGGACCACTCCGGGGTCCCGGACAGGGCCGGGAACAGCCGCGCCAGCAGGAAGACCCCGGCCTTGACCATGGTCGCCGAGTGCAGGTAGGCCGACACCGGGGTGGGCGCGGCCATGGCGTTGGGCAGCCAGAAGTGGAACGGAAACTGCGCCGACTTGGTGAAGGCCCCCAGCAGGATCAGGACCAGGGTCGGTAGGTACCAGGGGTGGGCGCGGATGGTGTCCCCGGCGGCCAGGATGGTGGACAGGTCGTAGCCCCCGGCGATGTGGCCGAGCAACAGCAGGCCGCCGAGCAGGGCCAGGCCCCCGGCCCCGGTGATGGTGAGCGCCAACCGGGCCCCGCTGCGGGCATCCGCCCGCCCCTGCCAGAAGCTGATGAGCAGGAAGGACGACAGGCTGGTCAGTTCCCAGAACATGAGCAGCAGCAGGACGTTCTCCGAAAGGACCAGGCCCAGCATGGCCCCCATGAACAGGAGCAGGCTGGCATAGAAGCGCCCCATATCGTCCGCCGGGGACAGGTAGTAGCGGGCGTAGAGGATCACCAGCAGCCCGATCCCTAGGATCATCAGGGCGAAGAGCAGCCCCAGGCCGTCCAGGCGCAGCGCCAGGTCCAGCCCCAGGGACGGCACCCAGGCCAGGCGCCAGATCAGGGTCTCCCCCTGGAAGGGCCCGGCCAGGCTCGGGGCCAAAAGGGCCAGGGCGATCAGGGTCGTGACCCCGGCGGCGCCGGCAAAGCGCAGCCGACCCCGGTGGCGGGTCCCGAAGATCAGGGCCGCACCCAGGAAGGGGGCGAGGATGGCCAGGAGCAGGTTCATGAGTAGAAGAGTTTTGGCCGCAAATGAACGCAAATGGACGCAAAGGGATCGATCTCGAGGGCGCTGTTGGCCGTCTCACCGCCCTGCCAGCTCGGGTGGCCGGAGGTTCGCAATCATCGGGTCCCAGCCTCCGCCGGGCCTGGGGGCTGCGCCGTCGCCAGCCTGAGCAGGGTCCCCAGCCAGGCCCGCGCCTGGGCCCCAATCCCCGGGGCGCCGGACTCCCGCGGACCCGCGACATTGAGGACGGCGACCCCGTGTCGGCGCAGCCAATCGACCGCCACGACCGGGTCTGGGGCCAAGTCCAGGTCCAGACTCAGCAACGGCCGACCGTAGCGGGCCGCATGCTCGGCGGTGCGGGCGGTCCCGCCGGTCAGGGCACCGCGATACAGGATCAGGGTCCCCTGGGCGTCGCGCACATTCCATTCGGTGCGCTGGGCATAGACCCGCTCCGGGGTCTCCCGCAACGGGTAGCGGGGGTCCAGGGGCCCATCCTCAGCCCGACGGCCCCGCGGGCACCAGCCACCGACCGGTAGGCCCAGGTCCAGGGCCGCGTCCAGGGCGGCACGGTCCACCCCGGTCTGGCCGCCGGAGACGATGCGCAGCCCAGCGGCGCGGCGGTGCAGGGCCTCCACCAGTTCCCGGTCGTGGCGGGCGAACCAGGTGTCCTCTTCCCCCCGCTCCTTGAGCCTTAGGGTGTCGACGAAGCCGGTCATTTGCCCTCGAAAGCTCTATGTCTAACACCGGGGCGCCGGTGGATGCTGCGCGTCCGCCCTGTTCGCGAACCCAAACGCCGTGTCGCCAGGAACTCCAAATTCGAGCCCATCGTTCAACATCGCAGCCAGCGGCACCGTGGGAGCGCCGCCTCGGCGCGACCGGGCGAAGCGCAGCGAGCCCGGTGGCCACCAAACTACTTGGTCGCGGCGGGGCGCCGCTCCCACGAGCACCGATCTAGCCGCCAAATTACGAACTGCTACCGTGCCGCACGCCTTATCCACGGGTCGGATGTCGTGGACAAGCGCAGCGCATCCACCGCACCGCTGTGTCATGCCTCGGCGATGACCAGCCCCCGCCGGGGCGCCGGCAGCCCCTCCACCGTCCGGCTGGGGTCCCCCGGGTCCAGGGCCTGGGCCAGGGACTCGAAGCGCATCCACTCGGTGCTGCGCTGTTCCGCCGTGCTGGTGACCGTCACATCCACCAGCCGCGCGCCCCGGAAACCGGCATCGGCGACCCAGGCCAGCAGGGCCTCCGGGCCTGGGATGGACCAGACATTGCGCATGCGGGCATAGCGACCGTCCGGGACCAGGACCCCGGGCCCGTCCACCACCAGGGTCTCCAGGACCAGCTCGCCGCCGGGGCGCAGCAGCCGGTGCAGGGCCCTCAGGTGGTCCAGGGGCGAGCGGCGATGATACAGCACGCCCATGGACAATAGGGTGTCGAAGCCAGCCCCATCCCCCGGCAGGTCCTCCAGGGCCAGCGGCAGGACCGCCACCCCGGTCTCCCCCACCAGGGCGGCCACAGCGAGGAACTGCATGACATAGAGGCGGGTCGGGTCAATGCCCAGCACCAGCCCAGCCCCCGCCCCCAGGGCCCGCCAGGCGTGGTAGCCGTTGCCGCAGCCCACATCCAGGACCCGACGGCCTGCCAAAGGGCTCAGGTGGGGGGCGAGCCGGTCCCACTTCCAGTCCGAGCGCCACTCGCTGTCGATCCCGACCCCATAGAGCCGGTAGGGGCCCTTGCGCCAGGGGTGCAGGGCCATCAGGGCCGTCCGCAGCCGGTCTTGGTCCGCCGGGTCCAGGTCGCCGTCCACACCCACGCAGCCGTCGTCCAGCACCACCCGACCCGGGGCGGGTCGCGGCAGGGCCGCGAGCGCCGCCCACCAGCGCGGCAGGTCGCCATGGGCAGCGGGGGCCAGACGCTCCGCCGTCAGGGCTTCCAGGGTCGGGACCCAGCCGCCAAAACCCGCCTGGGCGAATCGGTCGAGGAAGGGCCGGAATGGGCTCAGGTCCATGCCAACCAGGCGACAAAGCTGAACCCCTGGAACCAGCGCATGCGGTGGGGGAAGCCCGCCTGGTCCAGGCGCTGTTCATGGGCGGCCACGGTGTCCGGGACCAGGACCCGCTCCAGGGCGGTGCGCTTGCGGGCAATCTCCAGGTCGCTGTAGCCGTTGGCCCGCTTGAACCCCTCGTAGAGTTCCACCAGCAAGCGGTCCTCGTCCGCATCCGCCCCACGGACCTTCTCCGCCAGGATCAGGGCCCCGCCCGGGACCAGCCCGGCCCGTACCCGCCGCAGCAGGTCCAGGCGCCGCTGCGGCGGGACGAACTGGAGGGTCAGATTGAGGATCACCACGCAAGCCTCGGCGATGTCCAGGTCCGCCGCGTCGGCACACAGGGGCCGCACCCGCTCCGCCCCGGGCAGGCCCGCCAGGCGCCCGGTCAGGCCGGCGATCATGTCCGGAGAATTGTCCACGGCGATGAGTTCCACCGGGCAGTCTGGGGCCGCCCGCAGCACAGCCCCGGTCGAGGCCCCCAGGGAGCAGCCGAGGTCGTAGCAGCGGGTACCGGGCTTGAGGAAGCGGGCAGCAATCTGGCCGGTGAGGTCGATGAGTTGTTCGTAGCCGGGCACGGAGCGGCGGATCATGTCCGGGAAGACCCGGGTCACCTGGGCGTCGAAGGCAAAGGGGGCGTCCGGGTCCACCCGGGCAAACAGGTCGTCGCGTGGATCGGGCATGGGTTTCTGCGTCGGGCGGGGCTATGGACAGGCCGGGGCGAGCTGGCGATGGCGGCGGACTGTACACCACCGAGGCCCTCCCCGACACGGGAGCCAGCGCAGTCCAGCAATTCCAAATTTGAGACCAACACCCGGCGCAGCGGCCGGAAACACCGTGG
>DYRB01000167.1 GCA_020718945.1 Lamprocystis purpurea
TGGCCACCGGGCTCGCTGCGCTTCGCCCGGTCGCGCCGAGGCGGCGCTCCCACGGAGTTTCTGGCCGAGGTGTTGAACGATGGGCTCAAATTTGGAATTGCTGGCCAAGCTCTGCGCTTCCCGGCAGTTTTCCGTTCTTGGCATACTATGCCGGATTCACTTTCGTGACGGATACCCCTCGGTGCGGTCATCGAGGGGTCCTGGTCGGCCCGCTCAAGTCGCTGGAGCCGAATCTTCCCCCACCCTGCCCAGGTTCCTAAGGAGTCGTTCAGCCATGAAGAGCCCCCAGCACCTACCGATGACCCAGTTTCCCATCGTCGACGATTGCCTGCAGGTGGGCGGCCGTGCGATTACCGAGATCGCGCTGGCGGTCGGCGGTACCCCTTTCTATGTCTATGATCGGCAGTCGATGACTCGGCGCATGGCCGAGCTGCGCGCTGCCATGCCCGAAGGGCTGACGATCAAGTTCGCCATCAAGGCGAATCCGATGCCCGCGGTGGTCCAGCACATGGCGTCTCTGGCCGATGGCCTCGACGTGGCATCCGCCGGCGAGCTCAGGGTGGCGCTGGACACCGGCATCGACCCGATCAAGGTCAGCTTTGCCGGGCCCGGCAAGATGGACTGGGAGCTCAAGCAGGCGATCGCCTCGGGCGCGGTGCTGAACCTGGAGTCCGAGGGCGAGATGGAGCGGGCGGCGGTGATAGGCGAGGCGCTCGGCATGCAGCCTCGCGCCGCTGTGCGGGTGAACCCGGCCTTCGAGCTCAAGTCCTCCGGGGTGAAGATGGGGGGCGGACCCAAGGCATTCGGCGTCGACTCGGAGCGGGTACCCGCGATGCTGGTGCGACTCGGTGAGTTGGGGATCGATTTCCGCGGCTTCCATATCTACAGCGGCTCCCAGAACTTGAGCGCCGAGAGCATTATCGAGGCCCAGAACAAGACCATAGATCTCAGTTGCGAGCTGGCGGCGTACGCGCCCCAGCCGGTCCGGGTGCTCAACATCGGCGGTGGATACGGCATTCCGCTCTTCCCCGGGGACCCGCGTCTGGACCTCGCCCCCATCGGAGAGAATCTCGAGCGCCGGATGGCGGAGGTCGCCGAACGTCTGGATGGTGCCCAGGTGGTGATCGAACTGGGGCGATACCTGGTCGGTGAGGCTGGGCTCTATGTCTGCGAGGTCGTTGACCGCAAGCCGTCGCGGGGGCAGATGTTTATCGTCACCAACGGCGGGCTCCATCAGCACCTGGCGGCAAGCGGCAACTTCGGTCAGGTGTTGCGCAAGAACTTCCCCGTGGTCGTGGCCAACAAGGTGAGGGGGCAGGAGCGGGAGCTGGCCAACGTGGTGGGGCCCCTGTGCACGCCGCTGGACATCCTGGCCTCGCAGATGGATCTGGCGGTGGCGCAGCCCGGCGACCTGATCGCGGTCTACCAGTCCGGTGCCTATGGATTCACCACCAGCCCGATCGCCTTCCTGAGCCATCCGCCGCCGCGGCAGATCCTGGTCTGAGCCGGGGAGAGCGCCCGGTCGCCCGGTCGCCCAGTCGATGACGATACCGTTGCGGTCGTGGTAGATCCCGGTGAGGTGATCGACAAATTGCCAGACGGGGATCGATTAGGAGTCGACCTGGTAAGAGAGGACCTGGGCGCCAACCGACTTGAATCCCTTTAGGGCCAGTTCGGCGGCCAGCAGTGCCCCGGTGCGCAGGCCCCAGAGCATGGGCGCGAGCCCGGTCCTGGCCTTGAACCAGGCGGCGGTCCGTTCGACGTCATCCAGCCAGGTCTCCCAGTCGAGCGCCGCTAAGTCGCCTTCGCTGTCCCCCGTCCCGTAGAGGTCGAGCAGCAGGCAAGCGAGCCCGATGCCGGCCAGGGCCCGGGCCTGCTCGGCGAGCCATGCCCGGCAGCGGTCCATCTGCTCGGCGAACGGGGGCACGAACAGCAGGGCGCCTCGGGTTTCCCCGCCGAACCGCCGCTTGGGAGGGGGGGCGGGCGAGGATTGGCGGGGCAGGATTAGTACGGGTGCAGGGCCTGGTGCGTCTGCGGCGCGACCTGGCGAGGGTAGAGGTTCGGGCAGACCCGTTGGTCAAGCCCCGAGGCTGGCCTCCCGATGTGGGGCTGCGCTCCTGCCGCGACGGGACCCTTGTACTGGGGTAGGTAGCTGCTGCGCCTGTAATCCGTGCGGTTCCGCGCTACACTTGCGCGTCCGTCGTCGCCTCCTTGGCCCTTTCGTGGTGATTAACATACTGTTTTTCAATACTCCTGTGCGCAAATCTGCCCAGGCTGGACTGGCCGCGAGGGTCTTCAAGCGAAGCCTCCGGCCTATCCTCACGCCTATGGGAGCTATGCACCCTGGGATTTTTCGTGCGCGCTTGGCGCCGACATCCCCGGGGGGGCGGCGTGGCGCGCACGGATAGGCCAGTCCCTGTGCTGGTGCTGGACGGGGACATGGTCCCAGCCCTGACCATCATGCGCTCCCTGGCGCGTATCGGCGTCACGGCCGACGTCGCCAGCCATCATCCGCACCCCCTTACCCGGCACTCCCGGCACCTGGGTAGGCTGTTGACCTACCCAGACCCCCTGACCCAGGAGGCGGCGTTCGTCGACTGGGCTGCCGCTGTCCTTGCCCGGGGCTATTACCGCCTGGTGATTCCCGTGACCGAGCGCAGCCTGGTACCCCTGCTGGGGCTGGTCGATGGCCCGGGCGGCGAGGCCCTGGCGGTCGCCCCCCGGACGGCCCTGGGAGCTGCCCTGGACAAGTCGCTGACCCTGGCCCTGGCGGCTCGCCTGGGTATTTCAGCCCCGCGCAGCGTGGCGGTGGAGACCGCCGAGGACCTAGCCCAGGCGATGCCGGGGCTGACGTTACCCGTGGTGATCAAGCCGGCCCGGTCCATCGGCGCCAGCGGCGCGGGCCGCCGCCAGCTCAGTGTCGAGTATGCGCAGAGCCCGGGGGAGTTCGAGGCCAAGGCCAAGCACGCCCTCCGCTTTGGGGCCGTGTTGCTCCAGGAGTACGTCGTCGGGCAGGGGGTCGGTATCGAACTGATTGCCGACCACGGCGAGGTGGTCTACGCCTTCCAGCATCTGCGTTTGCACGAGGTCCCCCTGACCGGAGGTGGCAGCAGCCTGCGCGTCAGCGTCCCCATCGAACCCCTGTTGCTGGACGCCTCGCGGCGGCTCATGGCGGAACTGGCCTGGCACGGCGTGGCCATGGTTGAGTTCAAGTGGGACCCTGCGACCCGGGCCTACGCCCTCATGGAGATCAACGGACGGTTTTGGGGGTCTCTGCCCCTGGCGGTCGCCGCCGGGGCAGACTTTCCCGCCATGCTGTACGAACTGTTGGTCGAAGGTCGGGTGCAACCCAGGCCCGATTACCGCATCGGGGTCTACGCACGCAAGCTGTCCAGCGATCTCGGTTGGCTGGAGCAGGTGCTGCGCCGTGACGCCCCGCCGGGGCTGGTCCAGTTCCCGACCCGCCGCCGAATCCTGGCCGACACCCTGCTCATGCTGTCCCCTCGCCATGTCTTCGACGTGCAGTCCTGGCGCGATCCGATCCCCGGTCTAGTCGACCTGGGATGTACGGTAGCGACCTACGCCGAGCGCCTTGGTCGCCACCTGCGGGAGCGTCGCGCCCGGCGTGTGCAGATGAGGCGCTGGCGCAACGGCGAGGCTGCCGAGCGCCTGCGGGGCGCGCGACAGATCCTTTTCCTGTGCTACGGCAACATCAACCGCAGTGCCCTGGCGGAGCGCTACTTTCTCGAACAGTTTCCTGAGGCAAACGTGCGGGTGGTGTCGGCGGGGTTTCATCCGGAGGAGGGCCGTCCGGCCGATCCGGTGATGGTAGAGGTCGCGGCGGAGGCCGGGGTGGACCTGGGCCACTGGTCGTCGCGCCGCCTGTCCCCGGAACTGGTAGGCGCGAGCGACGCCATCCTGGTCATGGAACATGCCCATGCGGCCCGATTGAATGCCGAATTCCCGGACACCGCAGGTCGGACCTTCCTGCTCGGCATGGCCCCATCCCCGGACGGGCCCGCGGGGGAGATTGACGATCCCTACGGCAAGCCCAGGGCGGACTATGCCCGTTGTGCCCGCGAGGTTCAGGCGAGCGTGCGGGTGGTCGGGCGCATGGTCGGGGCCCGGGCCTCGCCAGGGTCCAGGGTCAGCCCGGAGGCGGCCTAGTCCAACGCAGGGGCCCGGGCTGTCCCTCGCCTGGCCCGGTGGGCTTGCGGTATCCTTGCACGCCTTTCCCCCGTCCATCCAATCCGGCCCCAGACCCATGCATCCAGACTATGACCCGCGTGCCTGCGAGGCGGCGGCCCAGCACTATTGGGAAGAGCGGCAGTCCTTCAAGGCCGTGGAAGACCCCAAGCGGGAGAAGTTCTACTGCCTGTCCATGTTCCCCTACCCATCCGGTCGGCTGCACATGGGGCATGTGCGCAACTACACCATCGGGGATGTGATCGCCCGCTACCAGCGCGCCCTGGGCAAGAACGTGCTCCAGCCCATGGGCTGGGACGCCTTCGGCCTACCGGCAGAGAACGCCGCCATCAAGCACGGCCTGCCCCCGGCCCAATGGACCCGCTCCAACATCGCCTACATGAAGGACCAGTTGAAGCGCCTGGGCTTCGGCTACGACTGGGACCGGGAGCTGGCCACCTGCGACCCGGACTACTACCGATGGGAGCAGTGGCTGTTCACCCGGCTGATGGACAAGGGCCTGGCCTACCGCAAGACGTCCATGGTCAACTGGGACCCCATCGATCAGACGGTGCTGGCCAACGAGCAGGTCATAGACGGCAAGGGCTGGCGCTCCGGGGCCCCGGTGGAAAAGCGCGAGATCGAGCAGTGGTTCGTGCGCATCACCGACTATGCCCAGGAACTCCTGGATGCCCTGGACGGCCTGCCCGGCTGGCCGGACCAGGTGCGCACCATGCAGCGCAACTGGATCGGGCGCTCCGAGGGCGTCTATATGGAGTTCGGCCTGGCGGGCTGCGACGAGACCCTGGGCATCTACACCACCCGTCCGGACACCCTGATGGGGGTGACCTACGTGGCCGTGGCCGCGGAGCACCCGTTGGCCCACCGGGCCGCCCAGACCGACCCGGGGCTTGCCGCCTTCATCGAGGAGTGCCGCCAGGGCGGGGTCTCGGAGGCCGAGATCGAGACCATGGAGAAGAAGGGTCACCCATTGGGCCTGGACGCCATACACCCGGTGACCGGGGAGGCGGTGCCTATCTATGCGGCGAATTTTGTCTTGCTGGGCTATGGGACCGGGGCGGTGATGTCGGTGCCTGCCCATGATGAGCGCGACTATCACTTCGCCCGGAAGTATGGGATCCCCATCAAGGCCGTGATAGTCCCCGAGGCATGGGAGATCGAGCAGATATCGGACCATCGCTTCGGCGAGTCCGTTGCCGGTAGCGCCGAACTTGCCCCCTCGCTAAGTCACGGCGGCGACAAGCCGCTGATCTGGCTGGAGTGGGAAGAGCGCTTCGAGCAAGAAGGTCGTCTTTACAATTCCGGCCCTTTTACCGGCCTGACCAGTAGCGAGGCCTTCGATGCCATCGCCACCTGGCTTGAGAACTGCGGAAAGGGCCGGAAGCGGGTGAACTTCCGCCTGCGCGACTGGGGCGTCTCCCGCCAGCGCTACTGGGGCTGCCCGGTCCCGGTAGTCAACACCGCGGATGGTCAAGTGCGGGCCGAGACCGACCTACCCGTGCGCCTCCCTGAGGACGTGGTGGTAGACGGCACCGGCTCCCCCCTAAAACGCATGCCGTCATTCTCTAATCTCGCCAACGGCGAGATTAGAGAGACCGACACCTTCGATACCTTCTTCGAGTCGTCCTGGTACTACGCCCGCTACTGCTCCAGCGACTGCACCAGCGCCATGCTCGACGAGCGGGCCCGCTACTGGCTGCCGGTGGACCAGTACGTGGGCGGCATAGAGCACGCGGTTCTGCACCTGCTCTATGCCCGCTTCTTCCACAAGCTCATGCGTGACGAGGGCCTGGTGGGGTGCGACGAGCCCTTCACCCGGCTCCTGACCCAGGGCATGGTGGTGGCCGAGACCTACTACCGGGAGGACGGGGACGGGCGCAAGCACTGGTTTAACCCGGCGGACGTGACCGTGGCCCGGGACGAAAAGGGCCGCATCCTCGGCGCGACCCTGCGCGAGGACGGGCTGCCGGTCACCCCCGGCGGCATGGAGAAGATGTCCAAGTCCAAGAACAACGGCATAGACCCGCAGGTCCTGATCGAGCGCTACGGGGCCGACACGGTACGCCTCTATACCATGTTCACCTCGCCCCCGGACCAATCCCTGGAGTGGAACGACGACGGGGTGGAGGGGGCTGCGCGGTTTCTCAAGCGGCTCTGGGGGCTCGCCTGGCGCTATCGTGCCAGCCGAGATGTATCGTTGAATGCGGTTGGCTCGCTAGATGGTACGGGGTATGGGGCAGGAATGGCGGACGGCTATGGATACGGGGACGGGACAGGTAGCGGCGCCGGTGCCGGTGGTGGGGCTGGCACCGGTGACGGATCTGGATTTGGCGAGTTGAGCGATATGCTCGTCGATGCCCGACGGGAGATCCATGGGGCCCTCCAGAAGGCCCTCTACGACTACGAGCGCC
>DYRB01000168.1:0-3247 GCA_020718945.1 Lamprocystis purpurea
CCTGGCCGCAGCCCTGGGCGCCCTGGGCCTGATCCTGACCGGCGGCTGCGACCAGGCCCCGGCACCCAAGGCCGAGGCCCCGGAACTGCTGGTCTACTGCGGCATCACCATGATCCATCCCATGACGGAGATCGGAAAGATCGTGGAGAAAGAGAAGGGGGTGCGGGTGGTCATGAGCCAGGGCGGTTCCGAGGACCTGTACCAGGCCCTCAAGACCTCCGGCAAGGGCGACCTCTACCTGCCCGGGTCCGAGTCCTTCCGCAAGAAGTACCTGAGTGAGGGCCTGCTTGGCGACCTGGTGGAGGTGGGCTACAACCAGGCCGCCCTGGTCACCGCCAAGGGCAATCCCAAGGGCCTGACCGCCGACATCCGCCAGCTCGTGGATCCCGCCATCGCCGTGGCCCTGTGCAACCCGGAAAGCGGCAGCATAGGCAACGAGACCAAGGCGATCCTGGACCGCGCCGGCCTGACCAAGGCCGCCTACGAGAACAGCGCCCTGGTGGCCACGGATTCCCGCAACCTCAACCGGGCGCTCAAGAACGGCGACGTGGAACTGATCCTCAACTGGCGCGCCACGGCCTTCTTCGAGGAGAACCGCGACGCCGTCTCGGTCATCGACCTGGACCCCGCCGTGGCCGTGCCCAAGGAGCTGGTGCTCAACCTCCTGAGCTTCTCGGCCCAGCCCGAGGCGGCCCGCCGCTTCATGGAGATCGCCGCCTCCCCCGCGGGCCAGGCGATATTCCGCAAGTACGGGTTCCAGGACAAGGACGGCAAGACCGATACCCTCGGGCCATGAGCGCCGCGGAACCCCAGCAGCCGCACGACGCGCCCCTGACGGACGAGACCTCGTTCGCTCGGGCCGTGGCCCCTCTGGGTCTGTTCCTGCTGGGGTTCCTGGTCCTGGTGGTGATCGACCTGTTCTTCTCCGGGCTGGTGCGCGACCTGGATCGGCGCATCCGCAACGAACAGGCGCGGGTGCTCATCGGCGAGCAGATCGTCCACGATCTGGTGCGCATCGAGTCCGCCGTCTACAAGATGGCCACCACCCGCGGGGACCGGGCGCGGGCCCTGATCGCGCGCGATCTGGGTGAGGTGATCGACGGCACCCGGGACAAGCTCGACGTGCTGGAGATGGGCGGCACGGTCAGCACGGTCAGCCCGCTCAACCTAGGGCAGCGCGAGGCCATGGTCCGCACCCTGGACTACACCCCTGGGGAAGGGGAGATCGGCTATGTCATGGAGGTGATAGAGCTGCGCCCCAAGCTCGACCTGGTCGAGGGCCAGCTCGACCGGCTCCGGGACCTGCTGCTGTTGCGCGACCAGGCATGGACTGCCGGCGAGCGGCCGGCGGAGGTCGCCACCGTGGACGCGGTCCAGGAATTCCTGCGCACCATACCCCCGACCTTCCAGCGCATGGCCGAGAATGCCAACCGGCTCTTCTTCGACGGCCAGCAGCGCCTGGGCGATCTCAGCCTGCGCATCTCCGCCCAGAAGGCCCGCTATGGCTGGATGCAGGCCCTGGCGGTGGCCTCGGTAGTCCTGGCCGTGCTGGCCCTGGGCTATTTCTATGCGGTGCAGACCGAGCGCTCCAACCGCCGGCTACGGGAGGCCCGGGTGGCCCTGGAGCGGGCCCGGGACGCGGCGGAGGCGGCGAACCGCACCAAGTCGGTCTTCCTGGCCAACATGAGCCACGAGATCCGCACCCCGATGAACGCCATCATCGGCATGACCTCCCTGGTGCTGGACTCGGACCTCAACCCCAAACAGCACCACGACGTGCGCACCATCCTCAACTCCGCCAACGCCCTGCTGGGGCTGCTCAACGACATCCTGGACTTCTCCAAGATCGAGGCCGAGCAGGTGCAGCTCGAGTCCCGCCCCTTCCAGCCTGACGAGGTGGTGGAAGAGGTGGTGCGGACCTTCTCCGAGACCAGCCGACGGCGCGGGGTGGCCCTCTACTACAGGCTCGCCCCCAACCTGCCGCCGACCCTGGTGGGCGATGCCCTGCGCCTGCGTCAGATCCTGGTCAACCTGGTGGGCAACGCCTTCAAGTTTACCGACCAGGGTCAGGTACGCATCGACGCAGAATTGGGGGCGGCAGCGGAGGCCGAGGGTCTGGCCACAGTGCGCTTCACCGTCGCCGACACCGGCATGGGCATCCCCAAGGACCGCCAGGGGACCATCTTCGACCGCTTCACCCAGGTCGACGACACCATCTACCGCCGGCATGGCGGCACCGGGCTCGGCCTGTCCATCTCCCACCGCCTCACCGAGTTGATGCACGGCCGCATCTGGGTGGACAGCGTACCCGGGGCCGGCAGCCGTTTCAGCTTCACCGTGCGCCTGCCCCGGGGCCCGATGGTGCAGCACCCGGACCTCGGCACCCCCCGGCTGCTGGTCGCCGGGACCGACCGCACGGGGCTGGAACTGGTGGCCGAGCGGCTGGCTCAGGCCGGCTGCCGCACCGAATGCGTCTTCGATGCCACGGAGGCCGACGGTCGGCTCAAGGCCGCGGCGGAGGCGGGGGACCCCTACCGCATCCTGGTGCTGGAGAAGCGCCTGTGCGACGCCACCACCACCGACATCCTGGGCTTCCTGCGCGAGATCCCCATAGCCCCGGACTTGGCCCTGATCGCGCTGTCAGAGCCGGACAAGGACGAGACTGCCCGGCTCGCCGACGGCAGCCATGTGCTCTGCGTCAGCGAGCCCCTGATCGCCGGTGACCTCATCAACCACATGCGCGACTTCGCCAGCGCCCGCCGCCGGGGTGGGGCAGGGCAGGAGGGGTCAGCGCCGCGCCGGCCCAAGGTGAGCTGGCACATCCTCTTGGTGGAGGACAACCACGTCAATGCGGTCATAGCCCGGCGGGTGCTGGAGAAGGAGGGTCACCGCATCGACCTGGCCAGCGACGGCGAGGCCGCCCTTGCCGCCCTGGCCGGGCAGGACTTTGACCTGATCCTCATGGACGTGCAGATGCCCAACCTGGACGGGCTCACCGCCACCCGTATCCTGCGCGCCCTGGAGGCCGGCACCGTCCCCGAGCGGCCCGAGGCGGTCCCACCCGGCCTGGCCGAGCGCCTGGCCGGGCGCCACACCCCTGTGATCGCCATGACCGCCAACGCCATGGCCGGCGACCGGGAACTGTGCCTGGCGGCCGGCATGGACGACTATGTGACCAAGCCCTTCAAGCGCGAGGAGATGATCGAGACCCTGTACCGCACCCTGGCCGGGACGGTGGCCGGGACGG
>DYRB01000168.1:3347-6595 GCA_020718945.1 Lamprocystis purpurea
CCGGTCGGGCAGGAGGAGGATGCCCATGGCCCTGAGACCCTCAGCCGCGCGGTGGTTCGAGATCGTAGTACCGCGCGAGGATGCCCACGATGCCGTCGAGGCCCTGGCCCGCCGGGGGCAGGTCCAGTTCGAGTGGCTCGGCACCCAGGGCGCCACCAGCGAGCCGCAACTCCTGCACGAGCCCGTCGCCCGTTACCGGGCCCTGGCCCGGGACTACGGCCACTTCTGGCCGGCCCCGGTCTTCGAGCGTCGCTGCTGCACCATGCCGGTGGAGACCTCGGCCAAGGTCGCCTTGCACCAGATCGGCCACTGGCAGAACGCCGCCGCCGGGCCCCTCGGGGCCCTGGGTGCCGCACGCTCGGAGCTTGAGGCCATGCAGGACTGGGCCCCGGTGCTGCGGGCCCTGGCCGGGACCTGCCTCGACCTCGGTGCCCTGGCCCGCGCCGGGCCCGTCCTGGCCTGCTACTGCCTGGTCCTGCCTGCGCCAGCCCAGGCCCAGACCAAGGCCCAGACCAAGGCCCCGGACCCGGGCAGCCAGCCCCGGCTGGAACTGCCCCTGGGGCTTGGAGCGGCCTTCATCGGCATCCTGCCGCGGCCGGAACTGGGCCGCCTGTGCCTGGAGGGGCAGGCGGCCGGTGGCCGCTGCCTGACCATCCCGGACTGGCTACAGGGCGACGCGGCCGCCTGCCTGGCGGCCTTGCCCGGGCGGCGGGCCAGGACCGAGGCGCGCATAGCCGACCTGGAGGCCCAGTTGCGCCGCTTGGCCCTGGAGCACGGGGTGGACCGGGCGAGCGGCGTCCTGGAGCGCCTGGACTGGTTCCAGACCACGGCCCAGGGTATCGCCTGCGACGGCCACACCTGCTGGGTCACCGGCTGGACCAGCGAGGCGTCGCCGGAGGTCATGAACGATGCCCTGCGGGACTCCGGGGTGCGGGCCTCGGTGGCCTTCATCGACCCGCCGGTGGATGCGGCCTCCCCCTCGGTGACCCACAACCCGTCCTGGCTCAAGCCCTTCGAGGTCTTCACCCAGGCCATGGGCGTCCCCAGCGCCACCGAGACCGACCCGACCCCCTGGGTCGCCGTCCTGGTCTCCCTCATGTTCGGCTACATGTGCGGCGATGTCGGTCACGGGGCCCTGATCCTCCTCGCCGGGCTCTGGCTGCGGCGACGCAACCCCCTGTGGCCCCTCCTGGTCGTCTGCGGGGCCTCTGCCATGCTCTTCGGGGTCGCCTACGGAGATGTCTTCGGCTTCAGCGGGCTGGTGGGGCCCCTGTGGTTGAGCCCCCTGGATGACCCCATGATGGTCCTGCTGATCCCGGTGCTTGGCGGGGCCCTGGTGATGACCCTCGGGATAGTGCTGCATGCGGTGCAGACCTGTTGGCGGGTCGACGGGGGCGCCCAGCGGGTGGCGGATTTGGCCCAGTTGATGGTCTATTGGGGGCTTTCCCTGGCCCTATGGCGGCCGGAGTTCGGTTGGCTCATCTGGGCAGGGGTCGCCCTGTGCGTGGCCAACCGCCTCTGGTGGAGCCGCACCCTGGGCTCCCTGGGCAGCGGGCTCGGGGCCCTGGCCGAGGGGACCTTCAGCCTGCTCATCAACACCCTGTCCTTCGCCCGGGTCGGGGCCTTCGCCCTCGCCCATACCGCCCTGGAGGGGGCCGTGATGGGTGTTGCGGACCTATTCGATCACCCCATTCCCAGCGCCATGGTCATCATCCTGGGCAACCTCGCCGTGGTCCTGGTGGAAGGGGTGGTGGTCATGATCCAGACCACCCGGCTCATCTTGTTCGAGTTCTTCGTGCGCTTCTTCGAGGGCCACGGGCGGGCCTTTCGGCCGACCGAGTCCCCAGGATTCGGCGAGGGGAAGGCGCGGGGGAAGTCCGGGGGCACTGACCACCAGGCCTGAATCCGGGCCGTTCGTCGCCTGGGCGAGCGACCTCGGGACTGTTCGGTGCGGCCTCGGGCCACCTGCCCGGTGGGGCTACTGGGCGGGGGCGATGGCCGGGCAGGGAGTTCAGGGTGCGGGGCGCGGTAGCGATGCGGGGCACCGCGGCGCGGAGTAACGAGGCCATCCCCTATCCGACACCCCCGTTGCGTCCTGACCCCTTCCCCGGGAGAATGCCCGCTTTCCCCTGGCCCCCCCTAGAGCCCCACAGCGGAGACCCCGGAATGCTGAGCCGCCGCCTCTTGACCGCCTGCGCAGTCGCCACCCTGATCGGCGGCGCCGCCGTCGCCCCTGCACAGGCGGGGTTTGCCGACTTCGGGACCTGGACCCGGGTCGAGGACCCCTATCACCCCAGTTTCGCCGGGACCGCCACACCCGACTCAGTGACCTTGACCGCCGTCGGTGGCCCTGTCCCGAGCGGGACCGACATCGGCTACCAGAGCATCGATGGCCAGACCGCCGCGACCTCGAGTTCCGGCTGGGCCTTCAGCCCGCTCCTGGACTTCGCCCTGGCAATCGACTTTGAGGTGAGCTTCGCCGCCAGCCCCAGTGGCCAGATCGGGATCGGTTTCGGGATCGGGCTGGACCGGGACGGCACAGACGCCGCCGGGGTGGCAATGCTCTTCAAAGATGGCGGCATTTCCTTTCCTTTTCTTTTCTTCGAAGCCGCAGCCCGGGTCAACGACCAGAACCAGACGCCTAAGCTGATCCCGGTCTTCGGCTCGCTGATGGGCACGCTCTTCGCCGCCTACGACTCGGGCACGGGGGACGTGACCCTCGGTGCCTCGGGCACCCAGGGGGCGGCGAGCGCATCGGGCAGCGCCACCTTCTCAGGCATCCAACGTCTCTGGGACCAGGGGGACCTGCTGGCCTCCTTCTTCCTGCGCAGCGACGGCACCTTAGGGACGCCTTGGCAGGGCGGAGAGGCCACGGCGGTCTTCTCCAACCTGCGGGTGCTGGACGGCACCCCGACCGGGCTAGCCCCTGTCCCCGGATCGCTCGCGCTGATGGCGCTGGGGCTCGGGATCGGACTGGGGGCCAGGCGGAGAAAGCCGGTGGCCCGGGCCTAGCCTCCAGTCCTAATAAGACCGCTCTGCGGCATTACGCAGTGCTCGGTGCTCCGCGCCAGGTCCCGCAGCCGGGCGTCGTTATCCAGGTCGAAGGCGCGGCAGACCAGTAGGTCGGGGGTTTTTTCACGACCTCTCCGCGAGCGCGGCATAGCCCTGGCCCTCGACCTGGAACCCCTGCCGCCGGTGGAGTGCTATCCGGCCGAGATCAACCAGGTCTTTATGAACCTGCGTTCATT
>DYRB01000169.1 GCA_020718945.1 Lamprocystis purpurea
CTGGCCCCGGCGCCAAAGCGCTCGGCGATGCCTTCGAGCAGGTCGCGCTTCTGGGTGTAATCGACGATGGTCTCGGCACCTATGACCTCCCGGGCCACATAGCCGCTGCTGCCCAGACCGTCGATCAGGCCGAGGTCCAGGGCCTGCTGGCCACTCCAGAAGAGCCCGCTGAAGACCTCGGCACCGCCCTTCAAACGATCACCACGACCCTCCTTGACCACCTGGATGAACTGCTGGTGCAGGGTATCCAACAGGGTCTGGACGAAGCTGCGGTCGGACTCGGACAGGGGCGAGAAGGGGTCGAGGATGCCCTTGTTGGCCCCGGCGGTGAGCAAGCGGCGCTCCACGCCCAGGTCCTCCATGGTCTTCTGGAAGCCGAAGCCGTCCATGCGCACCCCGATGGACCCCACCAGGCTGCCCTTGTCGGCGTAGATCTTGTCGGCGGCCACGGCGATGTAATAGCCGCCGGAGGCGCACAGGTCCACGGCCACGGCATAGACGGGCATGTCGCGGCCCTTGTCCGCCTTGTACTTGGCCTTGAGGCGGCGGACCTCGTCGTTGATGTAGCCGGCCTGCACCGGACTGCCGCCTGGGCTGTTGATGCGCAGTATGACGCCCTTGGCGTGCTCGTCCTCGAAGGCCTCGCGCAGCGCCGTCACCACCTTGTCGGCACTCGCCTGGGCCTCGGGGGCTATGATGCCCTTGATCTCCACCAGGGCCGTGTGTTCCGCGCCCGGTGCCATCCGCTCCAGCAGATCCCGGGAATAGAAGGCCGCCGCCAGGGCAATCAGGTAGAGCAGCACCAGGACCTTGAACAGGTTGCGCCAGAACCGCGCGCGCCTCTGCTCGAGCAGAAACTCCTGGGCCATGCGGTTGAGCAGGGCCCGCTCCCAGTGCTCGCCCTCGGGGGAGGGCATGGAGTCGGGCCCGGATCGCCAGAATCGCCAGAATCGCCAGTTCATGTGAGTTCTTCTCCATCGCGGTCCAAACGGCGGCGTCGCTCCAGCCAGGCCGGCATGTCCACCAGGTCCGCCAGGCACCCCAGGGGGCCCTGGGCGAGGAGGCGTTCCGGGGAATGGACCCCGTAACAGACGGCCAGGGCGCAGGCCCCGGCATTGTGGGCCATCTGCATGTCGTATTCGGTGTCGCCCACCATCAGGGTCTCGGCCCCCCTCACCCCCAGTTCGTCCATGAGTTCCAGGAGCATGGCCGGGTGGGGCTTGGAGAAGGTCTCGTCGGCACAGCGGGTGGCCTGGAAGTGCCCGCCCAGGCCGGTGGAGTCCAGCACCAGGTCGAGCCCACGGCGGCTCTTGCCCGTGGCCACTGCCAGCAGGTGGCCGCGGCTGCGCAGCCAGTCCAGGGTCTCGACCGCCCCGGGGAACAGGTAGGACGGGGTCTCGTTGGCGACCAGGAAGTGGTGACGATAGCGCTCGATCAGGGCGCGCCGGCCCTCTGGCCCGGACTCCGGCATCAGCACCGCCAGGGCCTCATCCAGGCCCAGGCCGATGATGTCCCGGGCCGCCTCCGGGGTCGGCAGGGGCAGGTCCAGGTCGGAAAAGGCGGCCTGGATGCAGGCGACGATGCGCGCCTCCGAGTCCATCAAGGTCCCGTCCCAGTCGAACACGATCAGCTTGTAGGGCATGACTCCGCCTCCAGGGCCCGAATGACCGCCTCCAGGGCTGCCGGCAGGGGGGCCTCGACCCGCAGCGGCTTAGGCATGTAATCGGCCTGGAAGGTCAGGGCCGCGGCGTGCAGAAACAAGCGCTTCAGCCCCAGGGCGCGCAGGCGGCGGTTGGCCTCGGCGTCGCCGTACTTGTCGTCGCCGGCCACCGGGGCCCCCAGGTGGGCGGCATGGACGCGGATCTGGTGGGTGCGCCCGGTGAGCAGGCGCACCTCCACCAGGGTCAGGCCGCCGAACTGGCGCAGGCGCTTGAAAATGGTGCGCGCCGCCTTGCCCTCGGCGGCGTCCACCCGCACCACCCGCTCGCCGCTGCGCAAGGTGTTCTTGAGCAATGGGGCGTCGACCAGGGTCTCGGCCTTGGGCAGGGTCCCGGCCAGCAGGGCCAGGTAGCGCTTGTCCATGGCGCTTTCCCGCAGGGACTCGTGAAGATCCCGGAGGGTGCTGCGCCGCTTGGCGAGTATCAGGCAGCCGGAGGTGTCCCGGTCCAGGCGGTGGACCAGCTCCAAGGGGCTGTCCGGGCGCTCCCGGCGCAGGGTCTCGATGAGCCCGAAGGACAGCCCGCTGCCGCCATGGACCGCCAGCCCCGCAGGCTTGTCCACCACCAGCAGGCGGTCGTCCTCGTAGAGCACCGCCTCGGCCAGGCCACGGACCACCGCCGCCGGGGCCTGACCGGGCTCGGCGGTCTCGGCCTGGCGCAGGGGCGGGATACGCACCAGGTCGCCGGCCTGCAAGCGGTAGTCGGGCTTGATCCGACCCTTGTTGACCCGCACCTCGCCGCGGCGCAGCACCCGGTACAGATGGCTGCGCGGCACCCCCTTGACCCGGGCCATGAGGAAGTTGTCGATGCGCTGCCCGGCGAATTCCGGGTCTACGCGGAGCAGTTCGACGGCCTTGGGCCTCTCGGTGGGGTCGGACAAGGGCATTTCCTGGCGTAGGGGGGATGTCGTTTGATGCCCAATGGGAAGGCTGTTACCATTCGGCGCTTGCGCGCGGATAGGCGCACGGGTAGTGATTTCAGGACCTTCGGTGCATTTACCGAGGTTGTCCCGGCCCGAGTGGGGCAAGCCCTGGCGGAGCGCCCCTGTGGGACCTGGCCCGACCCGATGGCCGGTCCGGTCGCCCGGAGGCGGGGCGGATTGTATACCGAATACCCGGGGGGACGTGCCGCGGGTCCAGGGACCTGGGCCGACGCCGCCCCCCCAAGAAGCAGATTTGCCGGCCCGCGGTGTCGCCGCGGGCCCGCACACAGCGCCACCGACGCCCGAGGCGTCTGCGGCAACCGAGAAATCGCGCGTGCCTGCCCGGCAGACCGGGTGGGACCGAAAAGAGATCGTTCCCTTGAAGGCCCTGCGGTCGGCGCCAGAGCGCGATGCGGGCCCTTGGGGTAAGGAGCTGGCCCGGGGCGCCCAAGAGGGCGCGCACCCGGGCCTGGTGTCCCGCCCGGGCCAGCCCGGCGGGGCACGCGCCAAGGTGCGAGAAGAATTACATGAAGCGTATGCTGATCAACGCGACTCAACCGGAAGAGTTGCGGGTGGCGATTGTCGATGGCCAACAGCTCTTTAACCTGGACATCGAGTCCCCCGGCCGGGAACAGAAAAAGGCCAATATCTACAAGGGTGTCATCACCCGCATCGAGCCCAGCCTGGAGGCCGCCTTCGTCGAGTACGGGGCCGACCGCCACGGCTTCCTGCCCCTGAAGGAGATCTCCCGGGCCTATTTCGAGCCCGACGCCGCCTCCCCCGGCAACCGCATCAACATCAAGGAAGTGCTGCGGGAGCGCCGCGAGGTCGTGGTCCAGATCGAAAAGGAGGAGCGCGGCAACAAGGGTGCTGCGCTCACCACTTTCATCTCCCTGGCCGGCCGCTACCTGGTCCTGATGCCCAACAACCCCCGTGCCGGCGGCGTCTCGCGCCGCATCGAGGGGGCCGAGCGCAGCGACCTGCGCGATGTCATGAGCCAGCTCAACATCCCCGAGGACATGGGGCTGATTGTGCGCACCGCCGGGGTGGGCAAGAACGTCGAGGAGCTCCAGTGGGACCTGGACTACCTGCTCCAGCTCTGGCAGGCCATCGAGGCCTCCGCCGCGGAGCGCCGCGCCCCCTTCCTGATCTACCAGGAAAGCGACGTCATCATCCGCTCCATCCGCGACTACCTGCGCAACGACATCGGCGAGATCGTCATCGACGACCGGCGCATGTACGAGAAGGCCGAGGCCTTCATCCGCCAGGTCATGCCGGGCAACCAGAAGAAGCTGCGCCTCTACGAGGACGACACCCCGCTCTTCACCCGCTACCAGATCGAGACCCAGATCGAGTCCGCCTTCCAACGCGTGGTCCACCTGCCCTCCGGCGGGTCCATCGTGTTCGACATCGGCGAGGCCCTGACCTCCATCGACATCAACTCGGCCCGCGCCACCAAGGGCGCCGACATCGAGGAGACGGCGCTCAACACCAACCTGGAGGCGGCCGACGAAATCGCCCGCCAGTTGCGCCTGCGCGACTTGGGCGGGCTGTTCGTCATCGACTTCATTGACATGACCCCGGCCAAGAACCAGCGGGAGGTGGAGAACCGCCTGCGCGACGCCCTCAAGCAGGACCGCGCCCGCATCCAGCTCGCCCGCATCTCCCGCTTCGGCCTGCTGGAAATGTCCCGCCAGCGCCTGCGCCCGTCGCTCGGCGAATCCAGCCAGACGGTGTGCCCGCGCTGCCGTGGCCAGGGGACCATCCGCGGGGTCGAGTCCCTGGGGCTGTCCATACTGCGCATCGTCGAAGAGGAGGCCATGAAGGAGAGCACCGGGCGCATCGTCGTCCAGGTGCCGGTCAAGGTCGCCACCTTCCTGCTCAATGAGAAGCGCCGCAACCTGCTGGCCATCGAGCACCGCCAAGATGTGGAAGTGGTGCTGCTGCCCAACGAGTACCTGGAGACCCCTGACTACCAGATCGAGCGGGTCCGCATCCAGGACATGGCCAAGGACGACGACGAGCGGCCGAGCTACCAGATCGCCACCCAGCCGGCGGCCGAGGCCACCGCCTACCTGCGCTCCGCCGACGCCCCCAGGCCCGAGGAGCCGGCGGTCAAGTCCATCACCCCCCTGGCCCCGGCCCCGGAGCGGGCCGAACCCGAGGCCCCCCCGGCCCCGGCCCGCCGTGCGACCGAGGTCGCCCCGACCCCGGCTGCCCGGTTGCCCCAGGGCGGGCTGCTCAAGCGCCTGCTCGGGTTCTTCGCCCCTAAGGTGGATACCCCCCCAAGCGCGCCGGCCGCGACGGCTCCCACCCAGACACCCGTCCAGCCGGCGTCACAGACTCAGACCCGCCCGGAGCGTCCCCGCCCGGGCACGGCCGAGGCCCACAGGCCGGGGGGCCACCTGGCCGAACCCCGCCGTCAGCCGGACCGCGGCCAACGCCCCCAGCCCGGGGCACGCCCCGGGCAACAGGCCGAGGGCGGTCGCCGTCCGGCCCAGACCGAGGACCGCGGGCCCCGCGGCGCCGATCAGGACCGTCAGCGCGGCGCCGCCGGCCAGCCGGAGCGCCAGGGCGAACGTCAGGGCGAACGCCCCGGTGACCGTCAGGGGGAAAGGCAGGGCGAGCGCGGCTCGCGCCGCGGGGGCCGCGGTCGCCGCGGCGAGGGCGGTCGCGACGGCGAGGCCAGACCCGTGAACGGCCAGCGCCCCGCCGAGCCGGGCCAGCCCCAGGATCGTGGCCAGGATCGTGGCCAGGATCGCACTCAGGACCGCGGCCAGGATCGGCCGGCCGAGCGTTTCCGGGATCGCAGCCCGGAGCGGGCGACAGATCGGACCCCAGAGCGGACCTCGGAGCGGGCGCCAGATCGCTACCAGGGTCGCGGCGCCGAGCCCCGCCCCTACCCGGAGGAACGCGACCGCCCCGAGGCCGAGCCCTGGGTGGAGCGGGCGGAGCGCCAGGCCCCGGAGGTCGCAGCGCGTGCCCTCGTCCAGGCCGTCGAGCCGGAGCTGACCCTGCCGGTCCAGGCCCTGGAGGCAACCCCGGCGGTCATTGATAAGGTCGCGGTTGCCGCGGTCCCTGCGGTCCCCGAGCCGGTCGCACCCAACGAACTGAGCCGCCCCCCGGAGGCCGTCGCCCCAGAGGCCGTCGCCCCAGAGGCCGTTGCCCCGGAGACCGTCGCCGCGGCCGACGCCGAACCCGGTCCGACAGCGCCCGCCGAGGTCCCCGCCGATAGGGCGGCTCCGCGACCTGCCGAGGCCGACGGCAGCACCCTGGAGCGGGCCATGCGTGCCCGGACCACCGAGGCCCCGACGGCACGCGAGCCCGCGCCGGCCCCCAGGGGCATGGACCAGACCGACGAGGACGAAGACACCGACCTGGACGACGAGCCCGAACGCGACACGGCCCCGGAGGCCGGCGAGGCCCCACGGCCCCGGCGCCGCCGTCGCGGCGGCGGGCGCAACCGTCGCCGCAACGCCGCCCGGGCCGCGGCGACTGGCGAGGCCAACCCCGATGCCGGCCCCGATGCCGGCCCCGATGCCGCCGGTGAACCCGGCGGGGAGGCCCAGCCCGACGAGCCCCAGCCAGCCCAGCCGCCGGAGCCTACTGGGACCGGCCCGCAGACCGGTAGCCAGGGGCAACCCCAGAGGTCCGGCGGCGAGCGCCGCGGCCGCAGGCCCGAGCCCCAGGACGGGTTGGCTGCCGCCGCCGAAGCGCCTGAGGCCCCCGCGGCCCCAACGCAAGCCCCCAAGGAGGCCCTGATCGAGGTCCCGGCGGATGCCGTGGTCGAGCGCCCTGCGGAACCCAGGATTGCCGCAACCGCGCAGGCACAGGTCAAGGCCGCGGTGGCTGTGGCGGCGGAGCCAGTGCCCGAGCCAAAGCCGGAGCCAGTTCGCGAGCCGGAGCCGAAGCCAGAGCCGAAGCCGGAGCCCGAGCC
>DYRB01000170.1 GCA_020718945.1 Lamprocystis purpurea
GGGGGACCGATCCGGATCTGCCGCGTATCCCCTGATCGGCCGGTGTCCGGCAGGGCCGGGCGCAGCCGGGCGAGCACCCGCGCGGCGGTGGCGCGGTAGGTCGTGAGCTTGCCCCCGCACAGGGTCACCAGGCGCGGCGGGCGGGAGGACTCGGGGACCATCAGGGCCTCCCGCGGCCGGCCCGAGGGACCGCCCGGTCCGCGCGGCAGGACCCGCAGTCCGGCGAAGGCCGATTGCACCTCGATCGGGCGGCCGGGGAAGTGGCGGGCCACCGTCTCCTGGAGGTAGGCGATCTCTCCGGGGCGTGGATGGACCTGGTCCGGATCGCCGCCGAAGGGGGTCTCGGTGGTCCCCACCAGGGTGCTGTCCGCCTTCCAGGGCAGGACGAAGACCGCGCGCCGATCCCTGGGCGACTCGCAGTAATAGCCGCCCCCGTGCAGTGCGCCGGCCAGGATCAGGTGGGCACCCTGGACCAGGTCGAGGTCCAGGCCAGGGACCGCGGGGCTGATCAACCCCAGGACCCGGTTCACCCAGGGACCGGCGGCGTTCACCAGGGTGGCGGCACGGCAGGTCCTGGCCTGGCCGTCCCGGCCGTAGGCAAGCTCCCAGCCGTCGGGAAGCCGTGCGATCCCGGTCACCTCCGCCGGGCACTCCAGTTTCGCCCCCAGGTCCAGGGCGGACCGAAGCACGGCCCGGGTGAGTGCGGCGTCGTCGGTCTGGGCCTCGTAAAACTCGAACACCGCGCGCAGGTCCCGGGTGTCGATCCCGTCCGGATTGTCCCAGCGGCGCGGGTCGATGCGCCTGAAGCCCATCTCGTTCCCCAGCAGGCGGTAGAGGAGCAACCCGGCGTACAGGGCACCGGGGCGGCGGGTCCCCTGTCGGTAGACCGGGATCTGAAGGCGCAGCCGATGCACCAGGCCCGGGGCATTGGCGAGCAGCAGGCGCTGCTCCCGCAGGGCCTCGCGCACCAGCCGGATCTGGCCGGTCTCCAGATAGCGCAGTCCCCCGTGGATGAGTTTGGTGGAGCGGCTGGAGGTGCCGGCGGCCGGCTCGCTGCGCTCCAGGACCAGGACCCGAAGGCCCGCCGCAGCGGCCGCCTGGGCCACCCCGGCGCCTTGGATCCCGGCGCCGATCACAGCCAGATCGTAGGGGTCGGCGTCAGCCATGGGTCGGTGGCCCCAGGACCGCCCACATCTCGGCGATGGCGAAGGTCTCGATGAGATCCACCCCGCGTGCTGCCAGGGCGAGTGCCACCTCGGGATCCGCGACCTCGTAGACAGCGAGCCGCGCCCCTAGCCACCTCGCCGGTCCAGCCAGGTCCCCGGTGGGGGGCAGGTGAGCGCGGTCGGTGAAGAGGTAGGCCGGTGCGATGCGAGCGAGCCGGGGGTCGTCCAGTCCTTCCCAGCGCTCCACCACGGCCCCCAGGGCGCTCCAACCGACGCGCCGTGCGGCCAGTAGGAAATCGAGATCGAATGAGATGAGCACGGCCCGCTGGCGGATCGGGGCCAGGGCCACGACGACTGCGCCATAGACCGCTTCGCTGCCGAACGCTGCCAGGGCTTCGCCCTTGACCTCGACGAACAAGGTCGCCTGCGGCCAGTCACGAAACAGTACCGCCACCTCCCCCAAGGTCGGGATCACGACCCCCGCAAAGGCGGCGCCGAAGCGGTCCGGCTCGCCGGGACAGAGGCTGCTCAGGGCCGCCAGACTGTATTCATGGACCGCCCCCGGGGCAGCGCACAGCCGCCCCAGGGTGGCATCGTGAAACAACACCGGCACCCGGTCGGCAGTCATCTGCACATCGATTTCGACATAGCGTGCGCCCACGCGCAGGGCGGCAGTGATTCCCGGTAGGGTGTTCTCCGGGAAGTGCCGCGGATAGCCGCGATGGGCGATCAGCTCAGGCGGTCGCATGGGGGGACAGCTCCGTGTTCTCGGCCCGATACTGGTCGTCCCAGACCAGGGCACGGTAGTCGAACCCGGAGGCCTCGACCGGCTTGATGATCCGGAAATAGGGCGACAGGTCGAAGTCCCGCGGGGTGAACAGGCTGTGGTGGCGAATGTGCAGGACCTCCCGGACGCTATAGGCACAGGGTTGTTGGCCCTCCGGGCAGAGGGTCTCCACGCGGGGCAGGATGGGGTAACGCACGCTCTGGAAGGCCTGGGCGATGAGGGTGGAGCAGATGGCCCGGGTGGGATCGCCGCTGCCCAGGGCGAGCAAGCGCCGGCGCAGGAAAGACGGCACCGGCGGGGTGGGCAGCAGGTAGCGGGCCAGGTCGATGAGGTTCTTGAGGTCGTAGGCATCACCCAGGCGGGAGGCGGTGTAGGCGACGACGCGCCCGCGATCCTCTGCGGTGAGGCCGACGGGCCGGCAGACGCGGGTATTGAAACGGGCGTAGGTCGCGAGCGGTACCGCGATGACGCCCTGGTTGAGATCGGCCTCCATCAGGGTGGGGGCCGTCTCGGGGTCGAGCCCATGCCCCAGGGCATCGCCGATGTAGAGTGCGGCGTGGGACCAGGTGGATTGGGTCAGGTACTTGATCGCCGCACTCACCCGTGTGTTGCCCTCCACCAACAGCACGTCGCCGGGCTCCAGCAGGGTCTGGAGCCGGGCGGCGGGGACCGGTGCATAGGGCTCGTAGTTGAACAGCGGGCGGGTCAGGTAGGCTGCGAGCCAGTGCCCGACCCGGCGCAGGGGCCCGTTCATCGACGACCCCCGTCGCACCCGGGGGCACCGGGGAGAGCCCATACTGGGCCAAGGCGCTCAATGGCCTTCATACAGACGCCCCAGCTCGCCCGCATAGCGGCGCAGGATCTCCCGGCGCTTGAGCTTCAGGGTCGGGGTCAGGAGGCCGTTTTCCAGGGTCCAGGGCGCCTCCGCCAGGGCCAGGCGCACCAGCTTGGCGTAGCCGGGGAAGGCGCTCAGATGCGGTTGCAACCGGGCCAGCAGGTCGCGTTCGATGGCCGGGTGCCGTCTCAAGTCCTCGCCAGCGGTTGCGCCGTCGAGTCCGAGTGTGGCGGCCATGCGTGCCAGGACCTGGGGCTTGGGGACCACCAGGGCTGACAGATAGGGCCTGCCGTCGCCGATGACCATGACCTGGTCCACCAGCGGCGAGCCCGCCAGGGCCTGTTCGAGATCGGCCGGGGAGACCTTCTCCCCGGTGGAGAGCACCAGGACATCCTTGAGGCGGCCGGTGATCGTGATGTGGCCCCGCGGGCCGATGCGGGCCTGGTCGCCGGTGTGCAGCCAGCCCGCTTCGTCGATGAGGGCCCGGGTGGCCTCCGGGTCGCGCCAGTATCCCTGCATGACCGAGGGACCACGCGCCAGCAGCTCGTCGTCGGCGCCGATGCGCACTTGGACCCCCGGCAGCGGCGGGCCGACGCTGGCGGGCTCGTTGTCCCCCAGGCGGTTGACGGAGATGACCGGGCTAGTCTCGGTCAGGCCGTAGCCTTGCAGGATCTCCACCCCCAGGGCGATGAAGAAGCGCCCGACCGCCTCGGGTAGGGGCGCCCCGCCGCTGATGGCGAAGCGCAGCCGCCCGCCCAGCCGGGCCCGCACCGGGGCGCCCGCCAGGGCGTCCAGGATGGGTTGGACCACAAGCCCGGGGGACCAGGGCGCACGCCCCTGGCGGTGGAGGTGCCGCCGCCAGCCCAGGGCGAGGGCCTGGGCGAAGAGGCGCTGCTTGAGCGGGGTCGCTGCCGCCAGTGTCTCCTGGATGCGGCCGAAGACCCGCTCGAACACCCGCGGCACCGAGATCAGGATGGTGGGGCGGACCTGAACCAGGTCGTCGGCCAGGTCAGCGATGGAGCGGGCGTAGGCGACGCGGCAGCCCGCCACCAGGGGCAGATAGTAGCCGATGCTGCGCTCCAGCATGTGCGAGAGCGGCAGGAAGGAGAGCAGGCAGTCGTCGGCGTCCACCCGCACCGCCGCGAGGCCGGCCCGGACGTTGGCCAGAATGTTGCGGTGGGACAGCATCACTCCCTTGGGCCGGCCGGTAGTGCCGGAGGTGTAGACCAGGGTGGCGAGGTCGTCGGCGCGGCTGGGAGAGGACGCCAGGCCCGGCCCGGTGTCCGGTAGCCAGGAGGTGGCGTGCCGCAGGTTGGGGGCATCCGCGGGGATACCGCGCCGTGAGATGACGGCCTCCAGCCGGCTGAGCGTGGCGGCGATGGGTTGGAGGGCGCGCCACTGCTCCCGGCCCTCGATGAGCAAAACGCGACAACCCGAGTCGCGTAGCACCCAGTCCACATTGTCCGGGCGGTCGCCGGGGTAGAGCGGGACCGTGACCAGTCCCAGCCCCAGGGCCGCCTGGTCGAAGACGACCCAGTCGCGGCCATTGCCCAGCATGACGGCGACCCGGTCGCCGGGGCTAAGCCCGAGGGTCCCCAGGCCCACCTGCCAGCGTGCCACCTCGCGGGCGGTCTCCGCCCAGGTGGCCTCCTGCCAGCGCCGGATCGCCGGGTCGAACTCGACATAGGCCACGGCATCGGGGCTTTGGCGGACGCGCTCGCGGAAGGCGCCATCGAGGGTGGCATCCAGGCCCTCGCCAATACCGGCCTCGCGGCGCACGGCCGCTGGCCTTACCCGGCTAACGTTAGTGGGCACGGGGGTCGCCCCTCGGCCCATGCTCGGCCCGATCCAGGCGCGTCCCTGTGCCGAGGTGGGCTCGCCATACCTGTAGGTCGTCAACATGATGGTTCTCCCATGAGCGAGGCCCAACCCGGGTCGGGTTTGAAGCGCTCGCCGAAGCTCTGGTGTAACGCCGATAGGCGGGCGAGGACAGCCGCCGCCCCCTCGGCCTGGGTGTGGCGTAGGGGACCGCCGCGGAAGGGGGCGAAGCCGGCACCAAAGACCAGCCCGGCGTCCAGGGCATCCGCATCCTCCACCACGCCCTCGCGCAGGCAGGCCACCGCCTCGTTGGCGAGGCGCAGTAGCAGCCGGTCCTGTTCAGCCTGGGTCGGGTCTCGGGCACCTGCCCCCGGTTGCGCCCGCCCCCCCTGCCAGCGGTAGTACCCTTGCCCCGTCTTGCGCCCCAGGCGCCCGGCGACGACATGACGGCCCAGGGAGGCGGGGATGGACGCGGGTTCGGTCATGCGGCCCGCCACCGCCAGGCAGATGTCCAAACCCACGGTGTCGGCCAGGGCGATGGGGCCCATGGGCATGCCGAAGGCGGTCGCGGCGCGATCCACGGTGGCCGGGGGGACCCCTTCGTCGACCAGGGCCACAGCCTCCAGCAAGTAGGGCATGAGGACCCGGTTGACCAGGAAACCCGGACTGCTCTTGACCACTAGGGGGATCTTGTCGAGGCGGCGCGCCAGGGCCAGGGCCCGTGCCACCGATGTGGGGTGCGTCGCCGCCCCGCGCACGACCTCCACCAGGGGCATCCGTTCCACCGGATTGAAGAAGTGCAGGCCCACCAACAGCCCCGGGGCGTCCAGGGCGGCGCCCAGGGCCTCCAGGGGGATGCTGGAGGTGTTTGTCGCGAGCAGGGCACCGGGTTTCAGGCACGGTGCCAAGCGGGCGAATAGGGCACGCTTGGCGTCGAGGTCCTCGACGATGGCCTCGAGTACCACATCGGCATGGCCCACCCCATCACCGCGGGCGTCGGGGATCAGGCGATCGCGGGCGTCGCGGATCAGGCGCGGGTCCTTGAGCCGGCGGGTAAAGAGGTCCCCCGCCCGCTGCATGGCGCGGGTCAAGTCCTGAGGGCTGCGGTCTTGCAGGCTGACGCGGAGGCCGCGCAGGGCGGCCCAGGCGGCGATGTCGCCGCCCATGACGCCGGCGCCGACCACATGCAGATGGGGCGTCTCGCCCCCCTCCAATCGCAAACGGTCGCTCGTCCGCGACCCTTCCCCCGCCCCACGCAGCCGCTCCCGCAGCAGGAACAGGCGCACCAGGTTCTGGGCGGTGTTGCCGGTCAGCAATTGTGGGACGGCGACCACCTCGTTTGAATAGAGGGCGGCCGGGTTGCCGGCGTGGCGCTCCCAGTGGTCGATCAGGGCATAGGGCGCCGGGTAATGGGCCGGATCGACCTCGCTGGACAGGCGTCGGCGCATCCGCTTTGCGACCAGGCCGCGCACCCCGGGCCAACCCGCCGCCCGTTGCATCAGCGACGGTCGGCGGCGGGCGGGGCTATGCCCAAGGAGCCACAGGGCGGCGGCGGTCAATTGGCGGGGTGCTACACAGTCGTCCACCAGGCCGATGGCCTTGGCCGCACGACCGGACAGGTTGCGCCCGCTGAGCATCAGGTCCATGGCCGCCAGGTGCCCGACCCGTTGCAGGGACCGGGCACTACCGCCGAAGCCCGGGAAGATGCCGAGGCGCACCTCCGGGAACCCCAGGGTGGTCGCCGGACCCTCGGCGGCAACCCGGTAGGTGCAGGCCAACGCCAGCTCCAGCCCGCCGCCGAGACAATGGCCCTGGATCAGGGCCACGCTGGGGCAAGGCAGGCGCTCCAGCCGGTCCAAGATGGCGTGGGCGTGACGGATCAGAGCCGCCGCCGCGCCCTGGTCGGTCAGGCCGGCGAATCCCCGCACATCCGCCCCGGCG
>DYRB01000171.1:0-3748 GCA_020718945.1 Lamprocystis purpurea
TTCCTGCGACGCCTGTGGAAGACGCTGGGTCGCGCCGGGGCGGCGCTCCCACGGGTGCCTTCCTGCGACGTCGCTGGAAGACGCTGGGTCGCGCCGGGGCGGCGCTCCCACGGGGGGCGCGGCCCTGTCACCAGGGGTTCCCCGAGGTCGTGGCCCCTTGCTGCATGCTACGCAATCGGTACTGATACAGGAACTTGCGGCGCAGGAGTCCGGACGGGTCGTCGGGCACCCGGCGCAGCCACTGGTCCGCCGCCTGACGCTGCTCGCGCTGTTCCGGGGTCAGGTCCTCTTCGACCGCCGCCGTCGGATCGCCGTCCCCGGTCTGGGCGGGTTCTTTCCTGGCCTGGGCCTCCCGGGCCGCGGCGCTGTAGTCCTTGGCCGCTTGCTCGGCCTGGGCCTGATGGGCTTGAGCTTCGGCACCCTGGGGGGTGTCGGCGTCGCCTTCACGGGCGCCTGCCTGGCCATCCTGTCCCGCCTGGTCCTGCTGGCCTTCCTGGCCTTGTTGGGCCTGTTCACCTTGCTGGTCCTGCTGGGCCTGTTGGCCTTCGTTGCCTTGCTGGTCCTTCTGGGCGTGCCCTCCCTGCTGGGCCTGCTGGGCCTGCTGTCCGTCGTCGCCCTGCTGGCCTGCCTGGTCTTGCTGGGCCTGTTGACCGTCCTGGTTCTGCTGACCGTCCTTGCCTTGCTGATCCGGCTGACCCTCCTGGTCCGCCTGGTCCTGTTGCCCCTTCTGGTCTTCCTTGTCCTGCTGGTCCTCGGACGACTGCCCGCCCCCTTGCTGTTCCTGTTGCTGCTGTTGCTGCTTGAGCAGTTCCTCGACCCTGGCCTTGTTGTACTCGGCATCCGCCATACCCGGCTCGCGCTTGAGGGCCGCGTCATAGGCGGCGATGGCGTCTTCGAGCCTCCCGTCCAGGGCCAGGGCGTTGCCGCGGTTGTAGTCGGCGTCGGCACCGCCTGCCCCGGCGAAGGCCGCCGCTGCCGCCTGGTAGTCGCCGAGGCGATAGCTCGCGGTCCCGCGCTGACCCGGCTGCTCGGCCAGGTCCAGGGCCCGCTGGGCGTCCCCCGCCGCCAGGGCCGCGGCCGCCTGCTGGTCGCGGCGCTGCCAGAGGTCGTCCCAGCCCAGGGCCAGGGCCGGACTGGGGGTCAGGGCACCCTGGGTCAGGGTCAGGGCCAGTACTGCCCCCAGCAACCAGCCGCGGCGGAAGGCCAGGGCCCCCAGGGGCAGCAGGCCCAGGGCAATCCAGGGACCCAGGCCGTCCCATTGGTCTGCTTCCGTCTGGCCCGCCTGGGCCCGCGGCTGCGCGGGCCCGGTCTGCCGGTGCAGGACCCGATCCAGATCGGACCCATCGGCGCTCAGGGGGGCATAGTCGCCGCCCCCGGCCAGCGCCAGGGCCGCGAGCCCGGACGGGTCCAGTCGGGCCAGGGCCGGCCTGCCTTCGGGGTCCCGCGCCCCTGGGACCGGTGCCCCCTCCTCGGTCCCCACCCCGATCACCGACAGGCTGCGCCCGGCCTGGGCCAGGGCCGCGGCGGCCTCCCGCGCCCGCTCGTCGCCGGGGTCATCGCCCACCAGGATCACCTCGCCGCCCCGGACCCCGGCCTGGTCCAGAATCTCCCCGGCCTTGGTCAGGGCCAGGTCCGGGCGGCTGCCGCGCACCGGCATCACCTCAGTGGACAGGGCCTCGAGCATGCCGAGCAGGGTGTCGGCGTCGTCGCTCAGGGGGGCGACGACGAAGGCGTCCCCGGCGAAGGCGACCAGGCCGACCTGGCCGTCGCGGCTGCGTTCGAGGATGTCGGCGACTTTGTAGCGGGCCCGTGTCAGCCGGGTGGGCTTGAGGTCTGCCGCATCCATGGAGCGCGACAGGTCCAGCACCACCACCCGGGCCGCCTCGGGGCGCACCGCCGGGACCGGGCGGCGCTCGAAGGTCGGGTTGGCCAGGGCGATCACCGCCGCCAGCCACCCGGCCCCGGCCAGGGCCAGGGGCAGCCAGCGCGCCGCGCCACCCCGCTCCATGAGCAAGTAGGGCAGGAGTTGGCGGTCCACCACCCGCTGCCAGGCGTTGTGACCCGCCCCCTGGCGGCTGGCCGCCCAGAGGATCGCCGCCAGGGGCAGCAGGGCCAGGAACCATTCGGGGTTCAGGAAGTGGAAGTCGTGGGGCATGGCTGGGTGGGCGGTGGTTGGTGGTGTGTGGTCAGTTGTCGGTCGTTGGTCGTCAGTCGTCGGTCGTTGGTCGTCGGTGGTCTGCGAGTGGCGGCCTGTGCTGGCCTGCACCTGGACCGGCGGCCTGACCCCAAGGGGGTCAAACATACCAGCCCAGGGCAACGCCCTGGGACAGGGTGATCTAACCTCGCAGCCCTGTAAGGGCGTGACATGAGGCGACGCTGCATGTCACGCCCTTTCAGGGCTGAACCCCCTTTCCTTGTCCACCCAGGGCTGCGCCCTGGGCTGGTATGTCTCGCCCCTTTGGGGCTGGCATTGCCCAATCCCCGCGCCCCGTCCATTCATGGACGCGATCAGCGAGACCCGTTGCGCCCTGGGCTGCTATATCGAGCCCCTTTGGGGCTGGCATTGCCCCAGGCATTGGCCTCATGTTGCGCTGGCCCTTGACCGTCGCCGTCGCCGTCGCGCGGGCGGGGGAATGCTGGAGGCGCACGAGCCAGGGCCAGACCCCCACCAGGGCGCTCAGGGCCAGGGCCAACCCCAGGGGCCACTGAAACAGGTCGCGCACCGGGCGGAAGCTCTGGTCCGCGGAGACCCGGGGCTCCATCTCGTCCAGGGCCGAGTAGATCGCCTGGAGCCCGCCCAGATCCCGGGCGCGGAAGAAGTGCCCGCCTGTGGCCTTGGCGATGGCCTCCAGGGTCGGCTCGTCGATCTCGGCGCCGCCCATGGCGAGCCCGAAGGCCCTGCGGGGCTCGGCCCCCACGCCGATGGTGTAGATGCGAATCCCCGCCTGGGCCGCCAGTTCGGCGGCCTTGAGGGGCTCCAGGGTCCCGGCGGTGTTGGCCCCGTCGGTGAGCAGGATCAGTATCCGGTCGGATGGCCCCTCGGTCCCCGGCGTGCCGCTGGGGGTGTCGCGCAGGCGTTTGACCGCCAGGGCTATGGCGTCGCCGATGGCGGTGGCCTTGCCCGCCAGGCCGATGGCGGACTCGAACAGCAGGGCCCGCACCGTGGCCCGGTCGAAGGTCAGGGGTGCCTGGGGGTAGGCCTGGGAGCCGAACAGGATGAGCCCGAGGCGATCCCCCGCACGCCGCTCGATGAAGTCCCCGGCCACCGCCTTGACCGCGGTCAGTCGGTCCACGGCCTTGTTGCCCACCACCATGTCCTCGGTGGCCATGGACTCGGACAGGTCCACCGCCAGCATCAGGTCGCGCCCCTGCTGGGGCAGGGTGACGGGCTCCCCGAGCCATTGGGGACGGGCGGCGGCGGTCACCAGCAGGGCCCAGGCCAGCAGCGCCGGGACCAGGGCCCAGACCCCCTGCCGGCGCCGCCCGCCGGGGTCCCCCACCGCGGCGGTGATGGCGGCGAAGAAGGGGATGCGTAGCGCCGTACCGGGGCCCTGGGGGGCGCGCGGCAGCAGCCAGTAGGCCAGCAGGGGCAGGGGCAGGGCGGCGAAGGCCCAGGGCCAGAGGAAGGCAATCTGTTCCGGGTTCATGAGGTTATTCAGAAGATCAATAGAGCCGCAAATGAACGCAAATGGACGCAAATAGACAGGACCCGCAAGGGGCTGGTGGGAGCGGCTTTAGCCGCGACTGC
>DYRB01000171.1:3848-6517 GCA_020718945.1 Lamprocystis purpurea
GGTTTGCAACCCCGGCCGGGAGGGGGCTGGTGGGAGCGGCTTTAGCCGCGACTGCGCACCCCCGAAAGCCGAAACACAGCCGCCCGACGCGATCTGACCGCTTGGCCGAGGTCTGCGGGACCCCCGCTTCCCGGCGTCGCGGCTGAAGCCGCTCCCACGGGTCGCCGGGCCGGGCTGGGGCCGGGGGGCGGGGTTCCGGCGGTACGCGCCGGACGGTCCACAGGGCATGGGATTCATGGGGACTGGACCTCAGGCATTGCGGCCGATCCAATCCCGGGCCAGGTCCAGCAGGGCCTGGGGCTCCAACTCCGGGGCCGGGGCATAGGGGCCCTCCGCCAGGACCCGCCCGGGCCCGGCGGCGAAGCGCCCGCGGCCCCCGTGGTGATCGAGGAAGGCGAGCCAGTGGGAGCCGGTCAGGGCGGCGACCTCACGACGGTCGAAGCGGGCCAGGGCCACGCGCTTGAGCAGGGCCGAGACCTCCGCCGCCAGGGCGGCGCCCTGGGCCCGGGCGCCGATGCCGGCCAGTTCCTCCAGGATGCGCCGCCGCCGGACCCGGGCCCGCCAGGCCCGCCAGCCGCGCAGGCTCAGGGCCGCCAGGCCGGCGGCGGTCAGCGCCAGCAGGACCCACCAACCGGCTGCGGGGGGCCAGGCCGGGGGCGGCCCCGGGGGGTGGATGTCGCGTAGCGCCAGGGCCTGTTGCAGGTCCGGCTGTGGCATCTGGGCCGCTGGTGTCCCAGGCGCGGCACCCGGCACGGCAGGGCCAGCGGCGGTGCTGGTCTGGGCCTGGGCCGGGCCGGGGCTCATGGCGTCACCCCAGGCCGGGGCCCGGTGTGACGGGCCCGGCCACCGGCCAGGCGCAGGGCCAGACCCTCGGCGAGGCGCGCCACCGGGTCGTCCTCCGGCGACAGGCGGATGAGCGGTATGCCGCGGGCCTGGGTCATGGCCGCGACCCGGGCATGGTGGCGGGCGAAGTAGTCCGCGTAGCGCCGCCGGGCGGCGTCTGGGCCGGTATCCAGGACCCCGGTGCGACGCCCGTCGCCGATGCCGTAGCGCCCGGGCGGGGGCGGGGCCAGCTCCAGGGCGTCGGCGATCTGGCAGGCGACCAGCTCGCTGTGGCGGCCGAGCTGGGCCAGGTGGCGCTCGGTGTCGGCGTCCATGCTGTGGAAGTCGGAGATGACGAAGACCAGGCTCCCCGGGCGGGCCACCCGGCGCAGCCGGGCCAGGGCCGGGCTGAGCCCAGCGCCGGGGTGGCCGTCGGGGCCGCCCGCCGGTTCTACCGCGCCCCCGGCCAGGGCCAGGTCGCGGATGAGGCGCATGGCCGCCCGGCGCCCACCGGCGGGTTGCAGTTCGTGGTGGGCGCCGTTGAACAGCAGGGCCCCGATGCGGTCACCCTGGGCCACCGCGGCCCAGGCGATGACCGCCGCCAGGCGCGCCGCGGCCACCGACTTGAAGGCCCCGCGGGTGCCGAAGGCCATGCTCGGCCCCAGGTCCACCAGGACTATCACCGGGCGCTCCCGCTCCTCCTCATAGACCTTGATGTGGGGCCGGCCGGCGCGGGCGGTGATGCGCCAGTCCATGTTGCGGATGTCGTCGCCGGCCTGGTAGTGGCGCGACTCCTGGTAGTCCATGCCGCGGCCGCGGAAGCGGGAGCGGTGGCCCCCCGCCAGGGCCGAGCGGCTCGGCTCACGGGCGGTCAGGGACAGCCGCTCGACCCGGCGGCGCAGGCCGACGAGGTCCTGGGGGCTGACCTGGACGTTGGGGTTGGGGGGTCGTGTCGGCATATCGCTCAAAGGACTTAGTTAGGCTCTGCCTGCATTAGCTGTTGCGGA
This sequence comes from Lamprocystis purpurea, assembly GCA_020718945.1. Taxonomy (GTDB): domain Bacteria; phylum Pseudomonadota; class Gammaproteobacteria; order Chromatiales; family Chromatiaceae; genus DYRB01. The sequence goes on from DYRB01000171.1 coordinate 5,678, forward strand.
TGGCGAAGTCACTGACGTGGCAGGTACTAGCGTGGGAGCGGCGCCTCGCCGCGACGGATCGTCTTCCAGAGATGCCGCTGGAAGACGCTGGATCGCGCCGAGGGCGGCGCTCCCACGGGTGCCTCGGGCCTGCGCCTAGTGGGTAGGATGGGTAGAGCGATAGCGAAACCCATCGTTGGTGCAACCAAATGGGCGATGGGTTTCGCTGCGCTCTACCCATCCTACGAGTCGGCTAGACCATCGGCACCCGCGCCAGCAGGTCGGCGACGAAGCGGTCGGCGTCCACGCCCTCGGCCTCCGCCTCGTAGCTCACCAGGACCCGATGGCGCAGCACGTCGTAGACCACCGCATGCAGGTCCGCAGGGGTCACGTAGTCGCTCCCGCGCAGCCAGGCATGGGCGCGGGCGCAGCGGTCCAGGGCTATGGTGGCCCTCGGGCTGCCGCCGTAGTCCACCAGGCGCTTGAGCCCGCGGTCATAGGGGCTGGGGTCGCGGGTGGCCAGCACCAGTTCCACCAGGTACTCCTCCAGGTTGGGGGCCATGTGCAGGTCCATGACCTCGTCCCGGGCGGCGAAGATCTGCTCCCGACTGACCTGGACCTGGGGCTGCGACTCCCCCCCGCGGCGCACCCGGGCCTGCTCACGGGCAATGCCCAGGATGCGCCGCTCCGCCCCGGCGTCCGGGTACCCCACCCGCACATGCATCAGGAAGCGGTCGAGCTGGGCCTCCGGCAGCGGGTAGGTCCCCTCGTGCTCTATGGGGTTCTGGGTGGCCATGACCAGGAAGGGCTCCGGCAGCGGGTAGGTGCGGGTCCCCACGGTGATCTGGTGCTCGCCCATGG
>DYRB01000172.1 GCA_020718945.1 Lamprocystis purpurea
CCGGACGAACTCGCCCGCCAGGTGCGCGGCTTCCTGGCCGCCGCGGGCGAACCGGACCCCGCCCTGCCCGCCCCCAAGGCGATCATTGCCCCCCACGCCGGCTACATCTATTCGGGCCCGGTGGCCGGCCGGGCCTATGCCCAGATCGCCGGGCTGGCGGGGCGCATCCGGCGGGTGGTCCTGCTCGGGCCGGCCCACCGATTGCCTGTCATCGGCCTGGCCTACAGTAGGGCGGAGCGCTTCCTGACCCCGCTGGGGGCCATCCCGGTGGACCGCGCGGCCCTGGCCGGGCTGGCCGACCTGGCTCAGGTCCAGGAGAGCGACCCGCCCTTCGAGGGGGAGCACTGCCTGGAGGTCCAACTGCCCTTCCTGCAGCTCACCCTGGGGGACTTCGACCTGGTCCCGCTGCTGGTGGGCGATGCGGACCCGGAGGCCGTGGCCGAGGTCCTGGCCCGCCTCTGGGGCGGGGAGGAGACCCTGATTGTGATCAGCTCGGACCTCAGCCATTTTCTGGACTACGCCGCCGCCCGGTCCATGGACACCCGCACTACCCAGGCCATCGAGGCCCTGGACCCGGCGCGGATCGGTTATCACCAGGCCTGCGGGCGCATCCCGGTCAACGGCCTGCTGGTCGAGGCGCGCCGTCGCGGCCTGCACGCCCGCACCCTGGACCTGCGCAACTCCGGCGACACCGCCGGCCCCAAGGACCGGGTGGTCGGCTACGGCGCCTATGCCATAGGATGAGCCCATGAACCTGACCCCAGAGGAACGCGCCACCCTGCTCGCCGTCGCCCGCGACTCCATAGCCCAGGGCCTAGAGCGGGGCAGCCCCCTGGCGGTCGACCCGGCCGACTACCCGGAGGCCCTGCGGGCCCAGCGCGCCGCCTTCGTCACCCTGCACCTGGCCGGGGACCTGCGCGGCTGCATCGGCCACCTGGAGGCGGTGGCGCCCCTGGTGCGCGACGTGGCGGAGAACGCCTACGCCGCCGCCTTCCGCGACCCGCGCTTCCCGCCCGTCTCACCGCCGGAGTTCGGCATGCTGGCCCTGCACATCTCGGTCCTGACCCCACCGGAGCCCATGACCTTTAGCTCCGAGGCCGACCTGCTGGCCCAGATCCGCCCCGGGGTGGACGGGCTCATCCTCACCGATGGCCGCGCCCGCGGGACCTTCCTGCCCTCGGTCTGGGAGTCCCTGCCCAGGCCCCGGGACTTCCTGACCCAGCTCAAACGCAAGGCCGGGCTGCCCGTGGACCACTGGTCTGATCGGGTCCAGGTGTCCCGCTACGAAACCGAGTCCTTCGGCGACTGATCGCCGCCAACCCGATCCCAGCCCGGCCCCGACCTGACCCATGACCGATCCCCACCTGCTTTGGCTGTTCCTGGCCCTGGTCGTCCTGATCCTGCTCTCGGCCTTCTTCTCCGGGTCGGAGACGGCCCTCATGACGGTGAACCGCTACCGGCTGCGCCACCGCGCCGGGCACGGCCATCGCGGGGCCCAGCTCGCCCTGACCCTGCTGGAGCGCCCCGAGCGGCTGATCGGCCTCATCCTGCTCGGCAACAACTTCGTCAATATCCTGGCCTCCTCCCTGGCCACGGTGATCGCCATCGAACTGGGGGGCGAGGCGGCCATCGCCGTGGCCGCCGGGCTGCTGACCCTGGTGGTACTGATATTCGGCGAGGTCGCCCCCAAGACCCTGGCGGCCAAGCACCCGGAGCGCATCGCCTACCCCGCCGCCTATGTCTACACCCCCTTGCTGCGGGTGCTGTACCCGTTGGTCTGGGCGGTCAACCTGGCCGCGACCGGGGTGCTCAAGCTGCTGCGCATCGAGTCCCCAGGCGGCGATGGCCAGGCCCTGAGCCGCGAGGAGCTGCGTACCGTAGTCAGCGAGGCGGGGGCCATGATCCCGGCGCGTAGCCGCAAGATGCTGCTCGGCATCCTGGACCTGGAGCGGGCCACGGTGGAGGACATCATGGTCCCCCGCCACGACGTGGAGGGCATCGACATCCAGGCCCCGGACGACGAGATCGTCGCCGCCATCCAGAACGCCCAGTACACCCGCCTGCCGGTGTTCGACGGCAGCATCGACAACGTGATCGGCATCTTTCACGCCCGCAACGCCCTGCATGCGGTGCTCGCCCACGGCAAGCTGGACAAGGAGCGCCTGCGCGCCATCACCCGCACCCCCTATTTCGTCCAGGAGGGCACCCCCCTCTACCAGCAGCTCCTGCACTTCCAGCGCGAGAAGCGCCGGGTGGCCCTGGTGGTGGACGAATACGGGGACTTCATGGGGCTCATCACCCTGGTGGATCTGCTCGAAGAGGTGGTCGGGGAGTTCACCACCGACCCCTCCGACCGCATCCCGGAGATCCACAGGGCGGACGACGGCAGCCTGCACATCGACTGCGGCATCGGGGTACGCGACCTCAACCGGGTGCTGCGCTGGCAGCTCCCCACCCAGGGGCCCAAGACCCTCAATGGCCTGATCCTGGAATACCTGGAGACCATCCCGGAGCCCGGCACCAGCCTCAGACTCCACGGCCACCCATTGGAGATCACCCAGACCCTGGACAATGCGGTCAAGACCGTGCGCTATGACCCTGGGCCCGCCGAGCGCGCCACCCGCCTGCGCCCGGCGACGGCGCCATCGGAACCCTGATGCCGCAGGCCGCACCGCCCGGTGCCCAAACCCTGCCAAATTGCTAGTATTGCCGACGCGCCTACCCCGCCCCCGCGACCGAGGCGCGCAACGAGACGGGGACCCACCCCACCGGCCTCACCACCCGCGGACGCATGCCATGGCCAAACTGACCCTGTCCTTCAAGGGACACCTGATCTCCATCCACCACCTGGGCGAGAACCCGGCGATGATCGGGCGGGAACTCGATTGCGACATCCCCATCGACAGCCTGGCGGTGGGTCCAAACCATGCCCTGGTCTCGCCCCACAGCGACGGCTACACCATCACCGCCATAGACCCCGAGCACCCGGTGATGCTCAACAACGAGGCCGTGGAGCAGGCCCCGCTGCACCATGGCGACCTGATCCAGATCGGCAAGCACACGTTGCATTTCTCCGAGGCGGCCCAGGAGGTGGCGCCGATGCCCGCGGCGCCTCAGCCCCAGGCCCTCGGCCGGGATGCGAAATGCGCCCTTCCCGAACTGGCCTATGTACAGATCCAGAGCGGGCCCGAGATCGGCCGGGTCCTGGCGCTCCGCCGCGACAGCACCCGCCTGACCCGGGCCGGGGCCGACCACCTGGTCATTAGCCGTCGCGGTGATTCCTATGCCCTGTCCTGCGAAGACCCGCACGCCCAGGTGCTGGTCGATGGTGCCGCGCTGGGGCCTGGCACTGAGTGGGTCCTGGCGGACGCCGTCGTCATCGAGTTGGACGAACTGCGTTGCCAGTTCTTCTGCGGCGGGACCGGGGCGGCTTAGACCCAGTGCCGCCCCCCGCCCCAGGGTCAGGTATCCCCATGGCAGACAACCCACCGAGCGACCTCCCGCCGCTGCCGGGGCCTGAGCTCGACTATTGGACCCAGCGCTACGCCCAGGTCGGCGAGGTGGCCGAGCACCCGGGCCAGGCCTATGTGCTGGTGCGCCTGGGCGGGGAGCGCTTCGCCGTGGCCATTGTCCTGCTCGACGACCAGGGGGCGCGGGACCAGGTCCTGCGCCTGACCGCCCGGGCCCGGGAGCAGGTCGAGCACCCGCGTACCGTCGGCCAGGCGGTGCAGAGCACCACCGGGGCCCGCGCCGAGGGCCAGGCCAAGGCCCTGGCGGAGGCCCTGGACGACTTCGAGGCCCGTTTCACCGCCCAGGCCAAGGAGGTGGCCGCCGAGCGCCAGGGCCAGGCCGAGCGCGACGCGGCGGGGCGCGCCGGGGAGCAGGCCCTGGCGGCGCGCCTGGATGCGGTCATCGGCGCGGCCCGGGACCTGACCGCCGCGGCCTGGGCCGGCCAAGGCCAAGGCCAGAGCCAGAGCCAGAGCCAGAGCCAGGGCCAGGGCCAAGGTCAGAACCAGAGCGGGGCCGGGGCAGTCGGTCGGGCCCTGGTCCTGCCCCGGGCCCTGGAGCGCCTGACCCGCGACCTGCCGGCCCACCGCCTGGAGGACGTCTTCCACGACATCCTGGCCGGCAGCGCGACCTTTGGACGGGGAGGACAACCGCATCGACCGCGCCGTGCTGGAGCAACTGCGCAACCCATTGCTGCACCTGCTGCGCAACGCCCTAGACCACGGCATAGAGCCGACCGCCCTGCGCATCGCCCAGGGCAAGACCGAGATCGGCCGCCTGGGGGTGGAGGCCCGCACCCTGGGCTCCATGATGCGCATCCGGGTGGCGGACGACGGGGCCGGCATCGACCTGGATCGGCTGCGCGCCGCTGTGGTCGCCGCCGGCCACACCACCCTGGCGCTGTGGGACCAGATGGGCATAGAGGAGCGCATGCAGTTCCTGTTCCTGCCAGGGCTGTCCACCGCCGCGACGGTCTCCTTCACCTCAGGGCGCGGCTTCGACCTGGACATCGTCAAGGCCGGGATCGAGGGCGGTGGTGGACGAGTTGGACAGGGTCGCCCGGCCCATCGACGAGCGCCTGGGCAAGGTCGCCGAGGTCTCGGGCCTGACCCTGTTGGACGACGGCGGCCTGGCCCTGATCGTGGATGTCCCCGACCTGCTGCAACACATACGCGAGGGGTCCGGCTATCTGGCCGGGGTCCCGGGCCAGACCGGGGCGGCGGCCCCGCTGGCGGAGACCGAGGCGGCCGTCGCCCAGGTCCTGGTGGTGGAGGACTCGGTCACGGTCCGCGAAGTGGAGCGCCACTTCCTGGGGCAGGCCGGCTACCAGGTCACCACCGCCGTCAACGGGGTGGACGGGCTCAACAAGGCCAAGGCCGGCGAGCACGGAATCCTGATCACCGACATCGACATGCCGCGCATGAACGGCATCGAGCTCATCCGCACCCTGCGCGGCATGGACCGCTTCCGTAACCTGCCCATCATAGTGGTGTCGTACAAGGACCGCGCCGAGGACCGCGACAAGGCCCTGGAGGCCGGGGCGGACCGCTATGTCACCAAGTCCGAATTCGACACCGGCGCCATGCCGGCGTTGGTGGCCCAATTGCTGGCCGAGGGCCGGAGCTTGACCCCATGACCACGGAAAACGCACGACTCCTGCGCCTGGCGACCAATGCCTCGGTCATCACCGCCTCCCTGCTCATCCTGGCCAAGCTGGTCGCCTGGCTGCTGACCGGGTCGATCACGGTGCTCGCCTCCCTGGTGGACTCGCTCATGGACGTGGGCGCCTCCCTGGTCAACCTGGTGGCAGTGCGCTATGCGCTGCAACCCCCGGACGAGGAACACCGCTTCGGCCACGGCAAGGCCGAGGCCCTGGCCGGGCTGGCCCAGGCGGCCTTCATCATCGGGTCCTCCATGTTCCTGGTGCTCAACGCCCTGGACCGGCTGCGCCACCCCCAGCCGCTCACCGAGCTCGGCGTGGGCATAGGGGTCATGGTCTTCGCCATGGCCGCCACCGCCGTCCTGCTCACCATCCAATACCGGGTGGTGGCCCGCACCCAATCCACCGCCGTGGCCGCCGACGCCCTGCACTACGCCACCGACCTGGCCACCAACGCCGCCACCCTGGTCGCCCTGGTGCTGGCCCTGTACGGCTGGTCGGGGCTCGACCCCTGGTTCGCCCTGGCCATCGCCGCCTACATCCTCTACAGCGCCGTGCACATAGCCCGGGACGCCATAGACCTGCTCATGGACCGGGAGCTCAAGCCCGAGGAGCGCCAGCGCATCCGCGACCTGGCCCTGTCGGTGCCCCAGGTCGGCAATATCCACGCCCTGCGCACCCGCCGTTCCGGCCAGACCAAGCTGATCCAGCTCCACGTCGGCCTGCCCGACGACCTGACCCTGGCCCAGGCCCACGCCATCTCCGACCAGGTCGAGGCCAGGCTCCAGGCCGCCTTCCCCGAGGCCGACATCATCATCCACCAGGACCCCCTGAGCCTGGGGGACGAGGGGGCCGAGGGTGGGCCGCTGCTGGGGGCGGTTCGGTCGGGCTGAAGCCCGACCTACAGGGGGCAGGGGGTGCGATCAGAACGGTATCTTGGGACATGGTGCCGGCATTGATCGCCGCAGGAAGACCTGGCCCGTACCCGTTTTGCGCCCGGTTTTGCGTTGGCCGCGGGCGCGCCTGGAGTCAGGGTGTCAGGCCCAGGTCGTGGGGTAGCGCGCGGATGATCCGGTAGACCTGGCTCCCCGGCCGGTTTGGCCAGCGTCCATCGGGGGACGGATCGGCGGCCTCGGCCCGTCCTGCCGCCGCCTGGACCAGGGGCCCGAAGACCGACGTATCGAGCCTGGTCTTGTTGTACGACCCGCCGAGGGCCTGGCGCAGCGCATCCTCCATCTGCGAGCAACTGGCCGTGTCGGGGATCTCGCTGGTCAGGTGATAGAGCAGCCAGGTCTCAAAGCACGGGTGGCTGACCGCGAGCCGAAAGCCCCCGG
>DYRB01000173.1 GCA_020718945.1 Lamprocystis purpurea
GTGCCCAAGTGCGGCCCCAAGACCGCGGTCAAGTGGCTCCAGACCTATGGCAGCCTGGACGGCCTGGTGGCCAAGGCCGCCGAGGTCAAGGGCGCGGTCGGTGAAAGCCTGCGGGCCCATCTGGACCGCATCCCCCTGTCCCGGGCGCTCACCACCATCAAGACCGACGTGCCCCTGGACTTAGGCCCCACGGACCTGCGCCCCGGGGCCCCGGACCTGCCGGCCCTGCGCAGCCTTTATGAACGCATCGAGTCGCGCCGGCTGCTGGCCACCCTTGGCGCGGAGCAGCCCGAGGCCGCCCCGGCCGAGGCATCGGTATCCCCGACCGCCGGGCCCCAGGCCGCGATCTACGAGACGGTCCTGACCGCGGACGCCTTCGAGGCCTGGGTCGCCCGCCTGGAGGCGGCCCCGCTCTTCGCCTTCGACACGGAGACCACGGGCCTGGACTACATGACCGCCGAGCTGGTGGGCCTGTCCTTTGCCGTGGAGGCCGGACAGGCCGCCTATGTCCCGGTCGCCCACGGCTACATGGGGGCCCCGGAGCAGTTGGGGCGGGACGCCGTGCTCGCCCGCCTCAAGCCCTTGCTGGAGGACCCGGCGCGGGCCAAGGTCGGACAGAATCTCAAGTACGACCTGAGCATCCTGGCCCGCTACGGCATCGCCATGACGGGCATCGAGCACGACACCATGCTCGAATCCTATGTGCTCGACAGCACCGGCAGCCGTCACAACATGGACGACCTGGCCAAGAAGTATCTGGGCCACGACACTATCCGCTACGAGGACATTGCGGGCTCCGGGGCCAAGCAACTGAGCTTCGATCAGATCCCCCTGGAGCAGGCCGGTCCCTATGCCGCCGAGGACGCCGAGGTGACCCTGCGCCTGCACCAGGCCCTGTGGCCGCGACTTGAGGCCGAGCCCAGCCTGGCCGCACTCTACCGCGACATCGAGGTGCCGTTGATCCCGGTCCTGTCGCGCATGGAGCGCACCGGGGTGCGCATCGACGGGCCGCGCCTGGCGGCCCAGAGCCGCTATCTGGCCCAACGCATCCACGACCTGGAGCAGGACGCCTACCGGGTCGCCGGCCACCCCTTCAACCTGGGCTCGCCCAAGCAGATCGGCGACATCTTCTTCGAGCGCCTCAAGCTCCCGGTGGTGGAGCGCACCCCCAAGGGGGCGCCCTCGACCTCCGAGGCGGTGCTCGCGCGCCTGGCGGAGGACGGCCACGAGCTGCCGCGGCTGATCCTGGAGCATCGCAGCCTGTCCAAGCTCAAGAGCACCTACACCGACAAGCTCCCGGACATGGTCAACCCGGTCACCGGGCGGGTACATACCTCCTACCACCAGGCGGTGGCGGCCACCGGGCGCCTGTCCTCCTCCGACCCCAACCTCCAGAACATCCCCATCCGCAGCGAGGAGGGGCGGCTCATCCGCCAGGCCTTCGTCCCGGAGCCCGGCTGGGTCATGCTGGCGGCGGACTACTCCCAGATCGAGCTGCGCATCATGGCCCACCTGTCCGGGGACGCCGGGCTGCTGGCCGCCTTCGCCGCCGGGGCCGACATCCACCGGGCCACCGCATCCGAGGTCTTCGGCGTGCCACTGGCGGAGGTCACCGGCGACCAGCGCCGCTCCGCCAAGGCGATCAACTTCGGGCTCATCTATGGCATGTCCGCCTTCGGCCTGGCCCGGCAGCTCGGCATAGAGCGCGGCGCCGCCCAGGAGTACGTGGACCTCTACTTCAGCCGCTACCCCGGGGTGCGGGCCTTCATGGACCGCATCCGCGCCCAGGCCCGGGAGCGGCATTATGTGGAGACCCTGTTCGGCCGGCGCCTGTACCTGCCGGACATAGACCACAGCAACCAGGCGCGGCGAGCCGGGGCCGAGCGCACCGCCATCAACGCCCCCATGCAGGGCACCGCGGCAGACATCATCAAGCGGGCCATGATCGCCGTGGATGGCTGGGTCCAGACGCAGCGCCCGCCGGTGCGCATGATCATGCAGGTCCACGACGAACTCGTCTTCGAGGTCGCCGAGGGGGCCGTGGAGGCGTCTCAGGGGCCCATCCGAGACCTCATGGAATCCGCCGCAGAACTGGCCGTGCCGCTGCTGGTGGAGGTCGGGACAGGCGGAAACTGGGAGGAGGCCCATTGATGCCAGCCGGGTCCCGCCGCACCCGACTGAGATCCGGGGTGGGGCCGAGGGGGCCGTCGGGACCGGCATTCGCGGTATCATGCCCACCTCGCCAGCCCCTCGCCCTGGGCGACGTTTGCCGTTGGGGGCCGTCCCTGCATCCTGTTTTCCCCATGCCGAGGAAACCTACCTATGCCAGATACCTTCCTGCCCCGTCCTATCCACCCCCCTGTCCGCGCTGCCGCTGGCACCAGACTCGGAGTGCTGTGCATCGCCGCCACCCTGGCCTGGATGCCCGGGGCCCGCGCCACCCATATGGATGTCACCCTGGACGACCTGAAGCGTCTCCCGGCGTACTGCGGCTATACCCTGCGGCTCCATCGGACAGATCTGGGCCCGATGCCGCCGGGAGGGGGCGAGACGCTGAGAAAGTTCGAGGAGCGGGTCGGCTGCGGCAGCCTGTGGCACTATTGTTCCGGCCTTCGGGATCTGAACATACTTGGCCAATTCGGCTACGCCTTGGCGGAGTTCGACTACGTCTTACCGCGCTGCGCGCCCAACGCCGCGTTCAAGCCCGAGATCCTCACCAATAAGGGGCGCGCCTTCATCGGCCTGGGGCACTACAAGGACGCGGTAGGCGTCCTCACCGAGGCCATCCGGCGCGATCCCAAGTACGTGGCGGCCTATGCCGAATTGAGCAAGGTCTTCCTGCAAGTGAACAATCTCGTCGAGGCGCGCAAGATCCTGGAGGAAGGGCTCAAGCAGGTCCCGGATTCCAAGCTCCTCCAGGTGAGGCTCGGGCGGGTTGAGAAAAGCGCCACGCAGATCCAAGAGATGCGCGAGGCGCAAAAGGCGGTGAACGAGGCGCGTCAGGGTGAGCAGGACTGACACCTCGGATGGCGCTATCCCCTGACGCGGCGCGGTCAACGCGGGTGCGGGTCAATGCTCGATTCGCACCCCGCTGTATGCCCCCGGCCGCGCTCCCTGTGGTGCTGCGGACGGCCCCCGGTTGCACCCTTCGGCAGCGGGGCGCCGGGTCGCCCCAGGGGTCCCATGTGTGAATTGTTGGCCATGTCCAGCCGGGTCCCCGCCACCGTGGGCCTGTCCCTGGAGCGCCTGGCGCGACGCGGCGGGGCCGAGGGACCGCACCGCGACGGCTGGGGGGTGGCCTTCTACGAGGGCCCCGACCTGTTCCTGGTGCGCGAGCCACGCCCGGCCTGCGACAGCGCCCTGCTGCACCTGCTGGAGACCCAGGGCCGGCGCAGTTGCATGGTGGTGAGCCACATCCGCCTGGCCACCTTCGGCGCCCGCGCCCTGCGCAACACCCAGCCCTTCGGCCGCGAACTGGCCGGGCGCATGCACTGCTTCGCCCACAACGGCGACCTGCCCGGACTGCACGACAACCCGCGCCTGCGTCCGGCCCGCTTTGCCCCGGTGGGCGATACGGACTCGGAACTCGCCTTCTGCGCCCTGCTGGAGCGCATGGCCCGGCTGTGGGCCACGCCGGATCAGGTGCCGCCCCTGGCCGAGCGCCTGGAGGTGGTGGCCGCGGTGGGGGACGCCCTGCGCTGCTTCGGCCCGGCCAATTTCATCTACGGCGACAGCACGGCGCTGTTCGTCTACGCCGACCGCCGTACCCAGGCCGACGGGGTGCTGCGCGCCCCGGGGCTGCATGTGCTGGAGCGCGGCTGCTGGACCCCGGGCCCGGACCTGGCCGAGGCGGGGGTCAGCATGGAGACGGTACGCCAGGACGTGGCCATGGTCGCCAGCGTGCCGCTCACCGACGAGGCCTGGCGCCCCCTGGGTCAGGGGGAGGTCCTGGCCCTGGTGGGTGGGCGCTGCCTGGCGGGGCCGCGGCACCCGGCGGCAGGGTCCCAGGTCCGGTCGCGCCCGGTGGCCGCGGCCGACCTGCCCTGAACCTGGAAAGAGCAATTCAGCCGCAAATTACGCAAATTTACGCAAATGGGTCAGTCAGTTAGGCAGAGTGCGCAGGTCACCCGCAGGATGAGTCGGAGTCCGACACCAAGTCCTTGTTTATTTGCGTCTATTTGCGTTCATTTGCGGCTCAACTGCTTTTCTTAGACTGAAGCGACGGCTGGGACACGCCGGCCGGCACGGGCATCCGGCACACTCGGCACGCTGCCACCGGAGACCGCCATGAGACTGTCCTGCTTCCCGTTGCTGTGCTCCTTGCTGAGCGGGTGGGCTTGGGGGGCGGCCGATGCCCCGGTCGGGCCCGGGACCGCCGAGCCGCCCGCCGCCGGCCCGGCCGAGGCGGCCTAGACCCGCGCTGGACCTCCGCCTACCCGGACAGCCGCGGCCTGGCGGTGCCCTACTTCTGGGGGACCCTCGGCATCGCCTACCGGCGCGACCTGGTCGGGCGCGACCTGGACTCCTGGATGGACCTGCTGCGCCCGGCCGAGGGCCTGCGTGGGCATATCCTGATGCCCCTGGACAGCCTCGAACTGTTCGCCGTCGCCCTCAAGGCCCTGGGCCACTCCATGAACTCCACCGATCCGGCGGCCATCACCGCGGCGCTGGCCCTGCTGCGGGCCCAACGCCCGGCGGTGCACCGCTCGCCCGCAACGCCCAGCATGTCCACTATGCGACCCCGAACCTGGCCGCCGAACGCCTGCTGCCGACGGACTTCCGCACCGACCCGGAGGTCTATCCGGACGCGGCGACCCTGGCCCGCTGCGAGACCTACCTCCGGCTGTCGCCACCGGCCCTGCGCGCCCCCACCGAGGCCGCCGCGGCCATACTCCACGGCGACTGAGGGCTGCGGATCATCGCCGTGGGCATCGAAGAGGCGGGGCAGTTGGATGTCCTCAAAGATCTCGGCTGCGACCAGGGCCAGGGCTACCTCTTCGCCCGGCCTGGGGACGCCGCCGCTGCCGCCCTGCTCGCCCCCGCCATCCTGGGGCGGCGCGGTGGCGGGCGGCTGCGGGCCGAACCCCCGTCCTCTGTGATACCTTAGGGCCTCGTCTGCACCAATTGGGTGCGCCGCGACCCAAGGTGGGTCTGCTAACCCGACCCCAAGTCATGTCGCTGCCCCAGGACCCGCCGGCCCGGCCTGCGGGGGCTGGGCCTTGGCTTTCTGCCTAAGAAAAGCAGTAGAGCCGCAAATGAACGCGAATAGACGCAAATAAACAAGGGCTTCGTGGCGGTCTCCGGCTCACCCTGCGGGTGACCTGCGGACTCTGCCTAACTGACTGACCCATTTGCGTAAATTTGCGTAATTTGCGGCCGAATTGCTCTTCCTGGGTTCAGAGGCTTAAATCTGAGGCGCCCGGTCTGAGCGGGGCCCCGGATCATTGGCCCCGTCTCTGGCGTGATTCTTGCTCGGAATGGGTCGAAAAGGCTGCATTGTGCCCGCGGCGGGCCCAGCACAACCCCAGGTACCTCAAAGCTATGGACCCCATTCGCGAACTCGGTCTAAACCCCGGCACCCAGACCCCGACCTGCGCCTCACTGTCGGCGGAGGAGCGCCAGAAGCTCCAGCTCTATATCAACCTGAAGCTGGTCTCCTCCGGACAGCCGCCCTGCGGCACCGGCGACACGGCGCGGTTCATCGACATAGCCCACGACCTGTTGCTGAGTTACCGGGAGAAGAACCGGCTGCTGTCGGCCTACCACTGCCCGGTGGACAGGCGCATCCAGGACTTCCTCAACCGCTATCTCAAGGACCTGGAACTGGACCCGATCCCGACCCTGCCCTTCCAGTCCTTTATCCTGGACCGCCATGGCCTGGCCCGGGAGCTGTCGGTGCCCATCGACAGCGACGCCTTCCACTCCGACATAGTCGCGAGCTACCGGGTCGCCCAGGGGGTACTGCACAACCCGGCGAGCGACCGGCGCACCACGGAGGGGTCCTTCCATGTGGCCGAGGGCGGCCTGCCCATCCCCGGGGACAAGAAGGCGGTGCCCAAGCTGGCCTTCGCCCGCATGCTGGCCGCGGCCCTCAAGCCACCACCGGACCTGCTGACCATCCCCTTCGCGGCCAATCAGGCGGACCCGGCGCGGATGTTCGTGTCCCTGCTGCTGCGCCCGACCATCTGTCCGGAGGTCCCCGGCTTCCAGCCGGAGAAAAACATGGAGGTCCGCTTCTTCGCCCCGGGCAACCTGGTGTCCAACCTGGACTTCGTGGAGAGCATCTTCGGCAACGGCGGTAACCCCTACCTGGCGGAGTTCGACGCCGCCCTGGACGTGGACCACTGGTCCGGGCATACCGGCTGCGTACTGCTGGCCCCGCACCTGACGGTGCTGACCAAGCAGGCCCTGGGCCTGCCCCACTGGGACCACGCCAGCCCACGCCAGCGCGCCGACGGCATGTGCTGGCGCGACCCCGCGGAGCGCTACAACCAGG
>DYRB01000174.1:0-3599 GCA_020718945.1 Lamprocystis purpurea
GCTGACCCCTTCGCCTAAGCTGGCAGTCGGGTCTATCGCGGCCCTGGGGTCTATCCCTGCCCCGGGCTCGGGGGCCACGAACAGCTCGCTGATCAGGATGAAGGTGAGGCGCGGGTTGGGGCAGGGCAACAGCCGACGCCCCGGCACCGGTTCGCTACCCAGGGCGACGACTATGGCCGCGGCCCTGGAGTCGGCGACGGCGGCGGCGGGTGTCTTGGCCGCGGCGAAGGCCAGTTCGCTGGGGCCGGCGCTGTCCAGGGCGTTGACCCCCTGGATGCGCAGTTGCGCGCCGTCGTCGTAGGCCAGCCCGACGCGCCGGCAGATGTCGCTGAGATCGAATTGCATGGGGTTACCCCGGAGCGGTGGGTCGCAGTGGTGCCGCAGAATAGGCTAATGCCAGGAAGATGAATTCAGCCGCAAATGAACGCAAATAAACGCAAATGCATAGATGGCCGGGGTCAGGGCCTTGGCCACTCTAGGTTTCGGCTCCAAATAGCCGGTGCCTGCCGAATCATTTGCGTCCATTTGCGTTCATTTGCGGCCAATCTTAACTCCCGGCGTCAGGCCCCAGCCACCAGCACCCGCGCCGCGGCCGGGGGCAGTTCGTAGGTGAAGGGGGTCGGGATCTGGTCCATGGGCCATTCCGGCGACAGATCGCGCAGGGGCGGGTTCGCCTGGATGTAGTCGTAGAGGTTGTCGGCGTGGAAGTGCTGCCAGTTGAAGGGGTCCTTGTTCAAGATCAGCAGGGCCTGGCCGCCGTGACGGCTGGACCCCTTCCACAGCACCAGCACCGCCGGGTTGGGGTGATGCAGGCACTGGATCAGGCCGTCTTCCTGGAACAGGGGGTAGGCCGACTTGAGGGCGTTGACCTGGCGGATGTAGTCGCTGATGTCCACCCCGGTCTGTTCCCAATCCCCGGGCCTGGTGTTGACCACGTCCAGCCGCTTGCGGAAGCCGAACTCGTAACCCATCGGGATCATGACCCCGGCGGAGAACAGGGCGGTGAACAGATAACGCTGCTTGAGGGCCTCCAGGTTGCCGTTGGTCTCGGTGAACAGCCGCTCTGTGTCGTGGCTCTCCGGGAAGCCGATGGACGGGGCAATGTTGCGGGTCAGCTCGTGCTGCTCCATGAGCCAGGGGCTGGCGTAGTCCCACCACTTGGCGCTGTTGAATATCCAGTCGAAACCGGCCGCGGCGGTGTCGCGGGTCTGGGTCGGGGAGCAGCCCAGGGTCTCGGCGATGAAGGCCAGGTCCGGGTGGGCGCCCCTGGCGCGCTTGATCAGGCGGCGCCAGAAGGGGGCCGGGATCTGGTAGGCGGCGTCGCAGCGGAAGCCCGAGAAGCCCAGGCCCACCAGGTACTCCACCACATCGCCGCAGTAGCGCAGCAGGCCCTCGGCGTCCCTGGAGCGGGCGTGGTCGAACTGGGCCAGGTCGCGCCACACCACCTTGTGGCCGTCGGCCTCGACACAGAAGGGATTGGCGACGCCATTGCCGTCGCGCACGAACCAGTTCGGGTGGGTCTTGACCAGGGCCGAGTCCAGGGCGCAGTGGTTGATGACCAGGTCGATCATGAGCTTGAGGCCCAGCCCCTCGGCTACCTTGGCCATGGCCCGGACCTGATCCTCGGCGGACTTGCGGCTGCCGCGCTTGAGTAGCGCCGGGTTGATCTGGAGATAGTCGGATATGGAATAGAGGCTGCCGGAGCGCCCCGGGGTCTGGATGGGATTGACGAAGACCCAATCGAAGCCCATGGCCGCGGCGCGCTCCAGGTGCGGGCGCCAGTCGCCGACAGGGCCGGCCAATAGGGGAAACAGGTTGTAGATTTTCATGGCGCCGAATGGCCTCGACTATTGTTGTTTGGACGCCGGTCAGGCAGTAGGTCGGGCTGTAGGTCGGGCTTCAGCCCGACCGCGTCGCCCCCGTCGGGCTAAAGCCCGACCTACCAATCCGATTGGCGCTCCGCCGCCAGCTCGACACGCAATACCCCAACAAAGCGGATTTTGCGATAGCAAAATCCGCTATTTGTCGCGGATGTAGTCGTAGATATTCATGTAGTCCTGCCCGGGGACGTTCCATGAATAGTCCGTGCGCATGGCGTTGCCGATCAGGTCGCGGAAATGGTCCGGGTGATTGAAGTAGCAGGCGATGGCCCGCCCCAGGGCCGATTCCAGGCCCGAGTTGTTGTAGTCCTGGAAGACGTAGCCGTTGCGCTCGTGCAGGGGGCGGGGCGAGTAGTCCTTGTCGAAGACCGTATCCGCCAGCCCGCCCACGGAGCGCACCACCGGGATGGTCCCGTAGCGCAGGGAGATGAGCTGGGTCAGGCCGCAGGGCTCGAAGCGGCTGGGGACCAGCATGAGGTCGGAGCCGGCGTAGATCAGGTGGGAGAGCTCCTCGTCGAAGCCGATCTCTAGGTGACAGTCGGGGCTGTCGTTGAGCATGCGCTTGAGGCCCCAGAAGTCCTCGTTGATGCGCGGGTCCGGGCTGGAGCCGAGCAGCACAAACTGGGCGCCCCGCTCCAGGGAATAGAAGATGGCGTGACGCAGCAGGTCCAGGCCCTTCTGGGGATCGAGACGGCCGATGAAGGCGACGATGGGCTTTTCGTTGTCCGCCAGCATTAGGCGCTGACGCAGGGCGCGCTTGTTGCCGTATTTGCCGTCAATGGCCTCGGCCCCATAGCGCACCGGGATCAGGTGATCGACCTCCGGGTTCCAGACGTCGTAGTCGATGCCGTTGACCACGCCGCCGTATTTCATGTGATGGGTGTGCAGGGTCGGCTCCAGGCCGAATCCCTGGCCCTGGTCCTTGGTCTCATAGGCGTAGCGCGGCGAGACCGTAGTAATAAAATTGGAATAGACGATGCCACCCTTGAGCAGGTTCAGGGCATTGACATAGCGGTTATCGCGCAGCCGGTGAATATCGAGGAAGCGTTCGGGGCGGTGCAGCCCGGTGGCGCGCAGCAATTCAGCCCCGGTGATCCCTTGGTGGGCGAAGTTGTGGATGGTCATGCAGACCCGCGGGTGGGTCATGCCGATGGGCTGGTACATCTCGTAGAGCATCACCGGGACCAGGGCCGTCTGCCAGTCGTGGCAATGGATGATGTCCGGGTGCTTGCCGGACTTCCAGAGGAACTCCATGGCGGCCCTGGAGAAGAAGGTGAAGCGCAGCACATCGTCCTTGAAACCGTAGACGGCCCCGCGGTTGAAGAAGTTGTCCTGGGAATGGGGCTCGATGAAGAAGCACTTGCGGTCGTGCACGAAGCCGAAGAAGACGGTGCAGTGGATGGCCCCGTCGTACCAGGGGACCCACAGGTCGCGATAGACCTCGCGCATCTCGAAGATGTGGTCGTAGCGCAGGTTGTCGTACTTGGGGAGGATGATCTCCACATGGTTGCCGCGAATGGCCAGCTCGCGGCTCAGGCCGAAGACCACGTCCGCGAGGCCGCCGACCTTGGCCACCGGGGCCATCTCCGGGGTGATCTGGACTATGTACAGGCTCGGGCGGTGGTGGGCGACCGGCGGTGGGGCCTCGTAGGCCACGGGCTCGGGGGCCGGGGCCGGGATCAGGTCCTGGGTGGACTCGGGGACCGGCTCGGGCTCGGC
>DYRB01000174.1:3699-6480 GCA_020718945.1 Lamprocystis purpurea
CTCCGGCAGGACCTCGGGCGGGAACTCCTGAGGCGCCTCGACAGGGATTTCGTCGGGGGTGGCATCCGGCAGCTCCACTGGGACCTCCACCGGGATCTCCGGGGGGGGTGCGTCCGGGATCTCCATCGGAGCCGGAGCCGGTGTCAGGACCGGTGCAGTGGCTGTCGCTGCCGCGGCGGTCTGGGCCGGGGAGGGCGTCGGCTGCGTGGCGCCGTCCGGGGCCGCCGGGGGCGCGGCCGGCCGGCCGGGGCTCGGCTCTGCGCGGTGTGCGGGCTTGGGGCTGGCCCGGTTGGGTTTGCTGCCTGTAGGTTGTTTGGCCATGATGTTTGCCTTTAGGCTCGCCTGGGTCCCGCCCCAGGGCCGGTAAGCACCGGGCCTTTGGGCGGGGCTGAGAGAAAGGGCCGACGCGGCCCGAATGTTCTTAGGCCCGGGACGCCCCCGCCCCGGTCGCCGCGGCCACCGCAGGGCCCTCGGGCAGGGCGGCGGTGGCGGCGTCCCTGCCCAGGGCCTCGGGATCGGGCTCCAGGGCCAGGACTATACCCGCCAGGGGCGGCAAGGTGACGACCAGGGATTGGGGACGGCCCATCCAGGGGATCTCCTGGGTCTCCAGGAACCCGGTGGCGTTGCCCATGCCGCTGCCCGCGTAGTCGGTGGAGTCGGAGTTGAACAGCTCCCGGTAGCGCCCTGGGCTAGGCACGCCGATACGGTAGCCCTCGCGGGGGACCGGGGTGAAGTTCAGGGCCACGGCGACGAAGCCGTCGCCGTCCTTGCGCAAGAAGACCAGCACCGAGTTCTGGGCGTCGTGGCAGTCGACCCAGTCGAATCCCTGCCACTCGAAGTCCACCTCGTGCAGGGCGGGGCAGGCCTTATACAGGGCATTGAGGTCCCGCACCAGCCGCTGCACCCCCTGGTGGTAGGGGTACTCCAGGACATACCAGTGCAGCACGTCGGTGCCGTTCCACTCATCCCCCTGTCCGTACTCGCACCCCATGAACAGCAGCTTCTTGCCCGGGTGGGTGAACATGTACGTATAGAGCAGGCGCAGGTTGGCGAAGCGCTGCCACTCGTCGCCGGGCATTTTGTAGAGCAGGGACTGCTTCCCGTGGGTGACCTCGTCGTGGGAGAAGGGCAGCAGGAAGTTCTCGGTGAAGGCGTAGAGCATGCTGAAGGTCAGCATGTCCTGGTGGAACTTGCGGTGGACGGGCTCGTTGGCCACATAGCGCAGAGTGTCGTTCATCCAGCCCATGTTCCACTTGAGGTCGAAGCCCAGGCCGCCGACATAGGTCGGGCGGGTCACCTGGGGCCAGGAGGTGGACTCCTCGGCCATGATCAGGGCCCCGGGGACCTGGCTGTGGCAGATCTCGTTGAGCTCGCGCAGGAAGGCGATGGCCTCCAGGTTCTCGCGCCCGCCGAAGCGGTTGGGGACCCACTCCCCGGCCTTGCGCGAATAGTCCAGGTAGAGCATGGAGGCGACCGCGTCCACCCGCAGCCCGTCGATGTGGTACTCCTCCAGCCAGAACAGGGCGCTGGCCATGAGGAAGGTCTTCACCTCCAGGCGCCCGAAGTTGTAGATCAGGGTGGACCAGTCCTTGTGCTCGCCCAGGCGCGGGTCCTCGTGCTCGTACAGCGCCGTGCCGTCGAAGCGGCCCAGGCCGTGGGCGTCCTTGGGGAAGTGGGCCGGGACCCAGTCCAGGATCACCCCCAAACCGTTGGCGTGGCAGTGATCGACGAACCAGCGGAAGTCCTCTGGGCTGCCGAAGCGGCTGGTGGGGGCGAAGTAGCCGGTGGCCTGATAACCCCAGGACATGTCGTAGGGGTGTTCGGTGATGGGCATGAGCTCGATGTGGGTGAAGCCCAGGTCCTTGGCATAGGCCACCAGGCGCTCACCCAGGTCCCGATAGTTGAGGAACTCGCCCTCGGGGCCGCGCTGCCAGGTCCCCAAATGGACCTCGTAGATGGACATGGGGCTGCGCTGCCAGTCGTGACCGGCGCGCTGGGACAGCCAGTCGGCGTCGCCCCAGGCGAAGTCGCTGGGCGGCTCGACGATGGAGGCGGTCTTGGGCCGCTCCTCGAAGCGCTGACCATAGGGGTCTGACTTCAGGAACAGGGCCCCGCCGGGGGCGCGGATCTCGTACTTGTACAGGACCCCGGGGGCCAGATCGGGGATGAACAGCTCCCAGACCCCGTTGCCGTGCAGGCGCATGGGGTGGGTGCGCCCGTCCCAGCGGTTGAACTCCCCGACCAGGCTGACGCGCTCGGCGCTCGGCGCCCAGACGGCGAAGCGCACCCCGGCCACGCCCTCGACCTCGTGGACATGGGCCCCGAGCAGGCGGTAGGCGTGCCAGTGGCGGCCCTCGCCGAACAGGTGCAGGTCGAAGTCCGGGCACTGGGGCGGGTAGCAGTAGGGGTCGTGGGCTATGTGGTCACGGTGGGTGTCGTCGCGCCAGATCAGGCGATAGCGCTCCGGGACCTGGGCCGGGTCGCCCTGCCACTCGAAGATCCCGGTGCCCGGGACCCGCTCCATGGTGTGGCCGCCCTCGACTATGGTCACCGACTCGGCGTGGGGCATGTAGACCCGTACCAGGGCCTGTCCATGCCTGACATGGCGGCCCAGGATGCCGAAGGGGTCGCGGTGGCGGCCCTGGATGAGTTGTTGGAGGTCAGGGGTCAGGTTGGGGGTGATGCTCATCCGCTGGTACCTCTATCCCGTGGGGTTGCGCCGGGGGGCGGGGCTATGCCCGCCCATGATCACACAAAATCCCCCAAAAGGCCCAGGCCCAC
>DYRB01000175.1 GCA_020718945.1 Lamprocystis purpurea
CTCCCACGGCAATACCCGCCACTTCAATGACTTGGCCATCCCCAACAGCTAATGTAGACAGAGCCGGTGGGAATGGGTCCTGGGCTCAGGCCCCGGGCGGTGTCGGCGGAGAGTCCAGACTCGGGTCCATGGAGCCGGGTTGGGTCGCCTTGATGGTCCCCCAGTGCTTGCAGCTCGGGCATTGCCAGTGGAGCCGGCGGGCGACGAACCCGCACTGGTCGCACTGATAGGCGCTCTGGCGGGCACGCAAGCGGCTGACCACGCGCTGGACCGTCTCTGGACAGCCACCCTCGTCGGCGGATTGCAATTCCAGCAGGCGCTCCAAGGCGGTCAGGTCGGCGTGCTCCGCCAGGTGCGAGACCAGGAAGTCCCGGGCGGCGGCAGGTCCGGCGGCGGCCTCAATGGCATCCGCCAGGGCGGTGGCCAGGGCCGGGCTCGGGTGGCTGGCGTAGAGGCGGCGCAGTTCGGCCTCGAGGTCGGTACCAGGGCAACGCCCCAGGGCGTCGATGAACTTGGGCAGGACATCGGGGATGAACTGGGGCCCCTGCTCGGCGACCCGCCGGCACAGGGCCAGGGCGGCGGCAGCATCCCCATGTCCCAGCTCGATGCGCGCCTGGAGCATCAGGGCCCGCACACACTGGGGGTGGGCCGCCTGGGCCTCTCGCAGGCATTCGCCGGCCTGCTCCGGGTCGCCGGCGCGCAGGGCCTCCTCGGCCAGTTCGCAGCGGTATTGGGCGATCTCCGCCGCCATGGGCCGCCCGGTCAGACCCTGGAGGCGCTCGGCGGCGTTCAGGGCGTTGGTCCAGTCCTTCTCCTGCTGGTAGATCTCGATCAGGGCCTTGAGGGCCCGGCGCCCCTCCGGCTCGATCTCGGTGAGCTCTTGCAGCAGGCTCTCGGCGCGGTCAAACAGCCCGGCGCGCATGTAGTCCTGGGCCAGTTCGTAGAGGGCGAAGCCGCGTTGCTCGCGGTCGAGCCCGGGACGGGCGACCAGGTTCTGGTGTATGCGGATGGCCCTTTCCACCTCGCCGCGACGGCGGAACAGGCTGCCCAGGGCCAGGTGGATCTCCACCGTCTCGCCGTCCACCTCCGCCAGGCGCAGGAATACATCTATGGCCTTGTCCGGGCGTTGGTCGAGCAGGTAGTTGAGCCCGCGCAGGAAGGCCGCGTCGGGCACAGTCCCCTGAGCGGCGCAACCCGACCGGGCATGGCGGGCGGCCCACCAGCCCGAGGCGGCGGCGACCGGCAGGAGCAGGCACAGCCACTCGGTCACCGCAGCAACCCGCAGCGATGCACCGATACCGGACCGGGACGCAGGCCCGTGGCCCGAGAGAGCCGGGTCTTTGGCTCGAACATGATGAAAATCAGTGCCATAGCGCCTAGGAGTGGAGACACCGGCCTATGATACAGGCAACGGCGCCGGACCGCATGGTCCCGACCCTGAGGGCCGCCCGGTCCAGGCACACCGGCCTTGCGCCAGCCCCCGAGCGGACCGGATACTATGCCCATGAGCTTCTCGACCACACTCACCAACCACTTCCTGATCGCGATGCCGGGTCTGCGCGACCCGAACTTCTCGCGGACGGTCACCTATATCTGCGAGCACAGCGACCAGGGGGCCATGGGCATCGTCATCAACCGCCCTATGGATATACGCCTGGGCGAGGTCCTGTCCCAACTGGACATAGATTCCGACGACCCGCGGGTCCTGGGCGCCACGGTCTACCTGGGCGGGCCTGTGCAGCCGGACCGCGGCTTCGTGCTCCACACCGCCGGAGAGTCCTTCGAGTCCACCCTGTCCATCACCCCGGACATCAGCGTCACCACCTCCCGGGATGTGCTGGAGGCCATCGCCGCCGGGCGCGGCCCCCAGCGCAGCCTGGTGGCCCTGGGCTACGCCGGTTGGGCAGGCGGCCAACTCGAGGACGAGATCGGCGCCAACTCCTGGCTCAGCGGCCCGGCCGACGACCACATCATATTCCGCCTGCCCAACGAGGCCCGCTGGCTAGCCGCCGCCCAGCTCCTGGGGGTCGATCTCAATCTGCTGAGCGCCGAGGCGGGCCACGCCTGACCCGATACCCTTCAATGGCAACCCTGCTGGGCTTCGACTATGGCCCGCGCAAGATCGGCGTGGCGGTGGGTCAGACCATCACCGGCTCGGCCTCCCCCCTGACCACGCTGCGCAGTCACGGCGAACGCCCGGACTGGGCCCGTATCGAGGGCCTGATCCGCGAATGGCAGCCGGACGCCGCCGTGGTCGGACTGCCCTACAACATGGACGACAGCGAGACCGAGCTGGCCCCCCGCGCCCGCCGCTTCGCCCGGCAGCTTCAAGGCCGGTTCGGACTGGAGGTCCATATGATCGACGAGCGCCTGACCTCCATCGAGGCCCGGCGCCAACTGGGGCGCGCCGCCACCTCCCTGGAGCGGATCGACGCCATGGCCGCAAAACTCATCCTGGAAACCTGGCTTTGTGAGCACCACTGACACCTGGAAGGCCCCGCAAGCGGTGGAGGCGGCCCTGCGCCGCATGGGCACCGAGTTGACCGAACTGCTGAGCAGCCGCGGCATCGACCGCCCCCTCATGGTCGGCATCCACACCGGCGGGGTCTGGGTGGCGGAGCGCCTACACCGCGACCTGGGCCTGACCGAGCCCCTCGGGCACCTGGACATCTCCTTCTACCGCGATGACTTCACCCGCATCGGCAGCCACCCCCAGGTGCGCCCCAGCCACTTGCCGCTGCCCATCGACGACCGCCACCTGATCCTGGTGGACGACGTGGTGCAGACCGGGCGGACCATCCGCGCCGCCCTGAACATCCTGTTCGACTATGGGCGCCCGGCCTCGGTGGTGCTGGCCGCCCTGGTGGAACGCGACGGCCGCGAGTTGCCCATGGCCCCGGACATCGTCGGGTTGCATGTGCGCCTGGAGCCCGGCCAACAGATCAAGCTGGTCGCCGTTCCAGACGCGCCCAGCACGCCTCGCCTCCCTGGGGGCGAACTGGTCGCCGCTCCAGACGCGCCCAGCACGCCTCCCCTCCCTGGGGGCGAACTGGTCGCCGTTCCAGACGCGCCCAGCACGCCTCCCGTCCCTGGGGGCGAACTGGTCGCCGCTCCAGACGCGCCCTGCACGCCCGCCGTCCCTGGGGGCGAACTGGTCGCCGGGCCCGCCCTGGCCCTGGAGGTCGGGGAGATCCCCAAGGAGCGCCAGAAGCGGCCAAGGCCCGCGGCGCCGGTGGAAGCAACACCATGAGCGCCTTTGTCAATCAACTGGATACCCAGGGTAACCTCAAGCACTTTCTGACCATCGAGGGCCTAAGCCGGGACCTGCTGATCGACATCCTCGACCGCAGCGAGGCCTTCCTCGGCGTGGCCCGCCAGGCGGTGAAGAAGGTCCCCTTGTGCAAGGGCAAGGTGGTGGCCAACCTGTTCTTCGAGAACAGCACCCGCACCCGCACCACCTTCGAGCTGGCGGCCAAGCGTCTGTCGGCGGACGTGCTCAACCTCAATATCTCCACCTCCGCCACGGCCAAGGGCGAGACCCTGCTCGACACATTGCGCAATCTGGAGGCCATGCATGTGGACATGTTCGTGGTGCGCCACGCCGACAGCGGCGCCGCCCACTTCATCGCCCGCCATGCCGACCCCCATGTGAGCATCATCAACGCCGGGGACGGGCGTCACGCCCACCCGACCCAGGGCATGCTCGACATGTTCACCATCCGCCAGAAGAAGCCGGACTTCGCCGGGCTGACCGTGGCCATAGTCGGTGACCTGCTGCATTCCCGGGTCGCCCGCTCCCAGATCCAGGCCCTGAACACCCTGGGCACAGGCGAGGTGCGGGTCATAGCCCCGCGCACCCTGATCCCGGCCCAGGCCGAGTCCCTGGGGGTGCGGGTCTTCCATTCGTTGCCCGACGGGGTCCGGGACGCCGATGTCATCATCCTGCTGCGCCTGCAACGCGAGCGCATGAGCGGGGCCCTGCTGCCCAGCGAGCATGAGTACTTTCGGCTCTTCGGTCTCACCGAGAAGCGCCTGCGCGGGGCCAAGCCCGACGCCATTGTCATGCACCCAGGGCCTATCAACCGCGGGGTGGAGATGGACTCGGAGGTCGCCGATGGCCCGCGCTCGGTGATCCTGGAGCAAGTCAGCAACGGCATAGCGGTGCGCATGGCCATCATGTCCCTGTGCATCGGCACCCAGAACCTGCACCAAAGCACGAACAATCAGGATCAGGCCCATGGCTGAGTCGGAGTACATCAGCATCCGCGGCGGCCGGCTCATAGATCCGGCCAACGGCATCGACGCCTTCCTCGACCTGCACATAGCCCAGGGCGAGGTGGTCGCGGTTGGCCCGGCCCCCGCCGGGTTCTCCCCGGACCGGGTGCTGGAGGCCGACGGCCAGGTGGTCTGCCCCGGGATCATCGACCTGTGCGCCCGGGTGCGGGAGCCCGGCCTGGAGCACAAGGCAACCATCGCCAGCGAGACAATGGCGGCGGCAAGCGCCGGCATCACCACCCTGTGCTGCCCGCCGGACACGGACCCGGTGATCGATACCCCGGCGGTGGCCCAGCTCATTTACCAGACCGCCCAGCGCCGCGGGGCGGCCCGGGTGCTGCCCGCCGGGGCCCTGACCCAGGGGCTGGCGGGCAAGCAGATCACCGAGATGGCGGCCCTCAAGCGGGCCGGCTGCCCGGTCATGAGCCATGCGGACCGCCCCATCGCCAACACCCAGGTCCAGCGCCGGGCCATGGAGTACGCGGCCAGCTTCGACCTGACCGTGTTCCTGCACCCGGAGGACGCCTGGCTGCGCGAGGGCGGCTGCGTCCATGAGGGCCAGGTCGGCACCCGTCTGGGCCTGCCCGGCATACCCCAGGCGGCGGAGACCGTGGCCGTGGCCCGGGACCTGGCCCTGGCCGAGCAGACCGGGGCACGGATCCACTTCCGCGGCCTGTCCACTGCCCGGGCCACGGAGATGCTGGCCGAGGCCCGGCAGCGACAGATCGCCGCCAGCGCCGACGTCAGCGCCCACCAGTTGATCCTGACCGAGGCCGACGTGGACGGCTTCGACGCCAACTGCCGGGTAATACCGCCCCTGCGTACCCTGGCTGATCGCGACGCCCTGCGCCGCGCCGTGGCCGACGGCACCATCTCGGCCATTTGCTCCGACCACCAGCCCCACGACGCCGACGCCAAGCTGGCCCCCTTCCCCGCCGCCGCCCCCGGTATGTCCGCCCTGGAGACCCTGCTGCCCCTGGTCCTGGGGCTGGTCGCCGAGGGCATCATGGACCTGCCCACCGCCATAGCCCGACTCACCTGGGGCCCGGCGGAGATCCTCGGCCTGCCCCTGGGGCGCCTGGACCAGGGCCGCAGCGCCGACATCTGCATCTTCGACCCCCAGGCGGTCTGGACCCTCACCGAGGCGGACCTGGTCAGCCGCGGGCGCAATACCCCCTTCATCGGCCGTAGCTTCCAGGGGCGGGTGACCTGGACCCTGTTCCAGGGCCGGGTGGTCTTCAGGCGCAATCGGGAGGAGGCATGAACCACCCAGAGACCCGCGGCACTATTTTCCTGGAAGACGCCGAGGTGTTGAGCCACCAGGCCCACCCGGGGGACCAGTACCTGCTGCGCATCCAGGCCCCGGAGTGCGCCGCCGCGGCCCGCCCGGGGGCCTTCGTGCACCTCAAGTGCGACCCGCAACTGCCCATGCGCAGGCCCATTTCCATCATGCGCGTGGACGCCAAGTCCGGTTGGGTGGACCTGCTCTATAAGGCGGTCGGCGAGGGCACCCGGTTGCTGGCCCAGCGACGGCCGGGCGAACACTTAAGCACCCTGGGGCCCATCGGCAAACCCTTCGAGGTCCATGGGGAGCGCCCCAGGGTGCTCCTCATCGGCGGCGGCGTGGGCATGCCGCCCATGGTCTTCCTCGCCTCCAGCCTGCGCCCGGCCGGGGGCCATACGCCTTGGGCCCCGCTGGTCATCCTGGGCTCCGAGGTCCCCTTCCCCTTCCAGCCCCGCCCCTCCCAGATCCTGGTCCCGGGCCTGCCCCCGGCCGTCATAGCCGCCATGCCGTTGCTGGACGATTGGGGCATCCCCAACCGCCTGGCCAGCCTCCAGGGCTATCCCGGGTGCTTCGACGGCTATGTCACGGACCTGGCCCGCCACTGGCTGGAGTCCCTGGACGACCAGGCCCGGGGCCAGGTCGAGGTCTTCGCCTGCGGCCCCCACCCCATGCTGGCCGCCGTGGCGCGCCTGGCCCGGGAGTTCGCCCTCCCCTGCCAGGTGTCCCTGGAGGAATACATGGCCTGCGGCCTGGGTGGCTGCGCCGGCTGCGTGGTCCAGGTGGATACCCCCAAGGGCCCGGCCATGAAGCGGGTCTGCGTGGATGGGCCTGTGTTCGATGCCTATCAGGTGTTTTCCTGAGCAGATTTTTTCCTCGTCCCAAAGCTCCAGAGACTGGGCAAGTATTCCCGTAG
>DYRB01000176.1 GCA_020718945.1 Lamprocystis purpurea
TCCACCCGCTGGTCTGCACCGCCTTCAACGCCGACTTCGACGGCGACCAGATGGCGGTCCATGTGCCCCTGTCCCTGGAGGCGCAGATCGAGGCCCGCGCCCTGATGATGGCCTCCAATAACATCCTCTCGCCGGCTAACGGCGAGCCCATCATAGTCCCGTCCCAGGACGTGGTACTCGGGCTCTACTACACCACCCGTGATCGGGTCGGGGCCCGCGGCGAGGGGAGCGTCTACTCCGGCATTCCGGAGGCCCGTCGCGCCTACGAGACCGGCCATGCCGACTTGCACGCCAAGGTCAAGGTGCGCATCCGCGAGGTCATCAAGGCCGTGGACGGCACTATCACCGAGACGGTGTCCATCAAGGACACCACCATCGGGCGCGCCATGGTGTTCGACATAGTCCCCGACGGCCTGCCCTTCGAGCTGGTCAACCGGGCCCTGGGCAAGAAGCAGATCTCCGGCCTGATCAACACCTGCTACCGGGTGCTGGGGCTCAAGGAGACCGTGGTCTTCGCTGACCAGATCATGTATATGGGCTTCCGCATGGCGACCCGCTCTGGTGTCTCCATAGGCCTGGAGGACATGGCCGTGCCGGAGGAGAAGGGCGAGATCCTGGCCCGCGCCGAGCGTGAGGTGAAGGAGATCGAGGTCCAGTACGCCTCGGGCCTGGTCACCAACGGCGAGCGCTACAACAAGGTGGTGGACATCTGGTCGCACACCAACGACCAGGTGGCCAAGTCCATGATGGCCAAGCTGGGCAAGGAGACGGTCACGGACGCCAATGGCAAGAGCTACCAGCAGGACTCCTTCAACTCCATCTACATGATGGCCGACTCCGGGGCGCGCGGCTCCGCCGCCCAGATCCGCCAGCTCGCCGGCATGCGCGGCCTGATGGCCAAGCCCGACGGCTCCATCATCGAGACCCCCATCACGGCCAACTTCCGCGAAGGGCTCAACGTCATCCAGTACTTCATCTCCACCCACGGGGCGCGCAAGGGCCTGGCGGACACGGCGCTCAAGACCGCCAACTCCGGGTACCTGACTCGCCGCCTGGTGGACGTGGCCCAGGACATGGTGGTCCTGGAGTACGACTGCGGCACCGAGCACGGGCTGTTGATGTCGCCCATCATCGAGGGCGGCGATGTAGTCGAGCCCCTGCGCGAGCGTATCCTCGGGCGGGTCACGGCCACGGACGTCTACCTCCCTGCGAGCGACGATATCGCCTGTCCGGCGGGCACATTGCTCGACGAGGCCTGGGTGGCGCGCCTGGAACTGGCGAGCATAGACCAGGTGCGGGTACGTTCCGCGATCACCTGTGACGCCCGCGCCGGGGTCTGTGCGGCCTGCTATGGGCGCGACCTGGCCCGCGGCCACTTGGTCAACCAGGGCGAGGCGGTGGGCGTCATCGCCGCCCAGTCCATCGGCGAGCCGGGCACCCAGCTCACCATGCGTACCTTCCACATCGGTGGTGCCGCCTCGCGGGCCGCGGCGGTCAGCAGCGTCGAGATCAAGGCCGCCGGCAGCGTGCGGCTGCACAACATCAAGACCGCCCGGCACAGCTCGGGGAACCTGGTGGCGGTGTCGCGCTCGGGCGAGTTGACCGTGGTCGATGAGCAGGGCCGTGAGCGCGAGCGCTACAAGGTCCCCTACGGCGCCACCCTGCGCGCCGGTGATGGCGACGCCGTCAAGGGTGGCGACGTGGTGGCGACCTGGGACCCGCATACCCATCCGGTTATCACCGAGGTGGCAGGGACCTTGCGCTTCGTCGATTTCATCGACGGCGTGACGGTGCAAAGCGAGACCGACGTGGTTACCGGTCTGACGGCCCTGGTGGTGATTGACCCCAAACAGAGGCCGGCCCAGGGCAAGGACCTGCGCCCCATGGTCAAGCTGCTGGATGCCGAGGGGGCCAAGCTGAACATCGCCGGGACGGACATCCCGGCCGAGTACTTCCTGCCCTCCGGGGCCATCGTCGGCGTGGCCGACGGGGCCGAGGTCGGGGTCGGCGACGTGCTCGCCCGCATCCCCCAGGAGTCGAGCAAGACCCGCGACATCACCGGCGGTCTGCCGCGGGTGGCGGATCTGTTCGAGGCGCGCAAGCCCAAGGAGCCCGCGCTGCTCGCGGAGGCCTCTGGGACCATCGGCTTCGGCAAGGACACCAAGGGCAAGCAGCGCCTGGTCATCACCAAGGACGACGGCGAGGCGGTGGAAGAGCTGATCCCCAAGTGGCGCCATGTCAACGTCTTCGAAGGTGAGCGCGTGGAGCGCGGCGAGGTGATCTCCGACGGCGAGCTGGCCTCCCACGACATACTGCGTCTGAAGGGCATCACGGCCCTGGCCGAGTATCTGGTCAAGGAGATCCAGGACGTCTACCGGCTCCAGGGCGTGAAGATCAACGACAAGCACATAGAGGTCATAGTCCGCCAGATGCTGCGCAAGGTCGAGGTCGTGGAGCCTGGCGACACCCGTCTGCTGCGCGGCGAGCAGGCGGAGCATGCCCACGTCATGGCCGAGAACGAGCGGGTCACCGCCGAGGGCAAGCACGCCGCGACCTGGAACCCGATGCTGCTGGGCATCACCAAGGCGTCCCTGGCCACCGAGTCCTTCATCTCCGCGGCATCCTTCCAGGAGACCACCCGGGTGCTCACCGAGGCATCGGTGCGCGGTTCCCTGGACCGGCTCAACGGCCTCAAGGAGAACGTCATCGTCGGCCGGCTGATCCCGGCCGGTACCGGGCTTGCCTATCACAAGGAGCGGCGGGCGCGTCGGCGTGCCGGGACTGCGGAGGGTCAGGTCGAAATGGCCACCGAGGCCCTGGAAGAGGCGCTCAAGGCCGCGCTCAATACCTCTGAGGAACAACTCTGAGTCCACTGCGGCCCTGTGCAGCACCGCCAGGGACGGCGGTCGCCTGGTATCTGTGCTGGAAGGGTATGTTTGTGCAGCCAATGGATTGACGGCCCTAGGTCGAGACCCTATACTGCTTCGTCTCAAGTCGGCCGGCTCATCGCCGGCTTGCTTTTTTCCCGAACCGGGGTTCAAGGCTTGGCCTGACCCAGGGCACCGACCAGGTCTTCCGTGAGAGGTGCAAGCTCGCCGTCGGCGAAGGCCGGCGTGGCGACCATGGTTGTTTGTGCCGGATGGATGCCCCGCTCGCTCAGGCGAGTCCGGCGGTCCATTGGGCCGTGTTGCAAGTCATTGTGTGGATGGCGCCAGAGCGCCGGTGGAGATCCTTTAGTATGGCGACGATCAATCAGTTGGTTCGCAAGCCGCGCCAGCGCAAGGTGGTGAAGAGTACGGTGCCGGCTCTGGAGGCCTGTCCGCAGAAGCGCGGCGTGTGCACCCGCGTCTACACCACGACGCCCAAGAAGCCAAACTCCGCCCTGCGTAAGGTCGCCCGCGTGCGTCTGACCAATGGATTCGAGGTCGCCTCCTACATCGGTGGCGAAGGCCATAACCTGCAAGAGCACTCGGTGGTGCTGATCCGCGGTGGTCGCGTCAAGGACCTGCCCGGCGTGCGCTACCACACCGTCCGCGGCACCCTGGACGCCTCCGGTGTCGACAAGCGTCGGCAGGGTCGCTCCAAGTACGGCGCCAAGCGCCCGAAGGCCGGTGCCGCCGCCGGTAAGGGCGCGCCCGCCAAGGGCAAGAAGTAAGCCTCAGATCATTAGATGCCGTTCCCAAGGTCGGAGCCCTAAGACATGCCAAGAAGACGCGTTGCCGCCCGCCGCCAGATCCTGCCGGATCCGAAGCACAAGAGCGAGCTGCTTGCCAAGTTCATCAACATGCTGATGGAAGACGGTAAGAAGTCCGTCGCCGAGCGAATCATTTACGGCGCCCTGGACCAGATGGCGGGGAAGAAGGGCGGCGAGCCCATCGAGATGCTCGGTCGGGCCATGGAGAATGTGCGCCCGGCGGTCGAGGTCAAGTCCCGGCGCGTCGGCGGTGCGACCTATCAGGTCCCGGTCGAGGTGCGCCCGGCACGGCGCAATTCGCTGGCCATGCGCTGGCTGATCGATGCGGCCCGCAAGCGCTCCGAGAAGTCCATGGCCCATCGTCTGGCCGGCGAATTGATGGATGCGGCCGATTCCCGCGGTTCCGCGGTGAAGAAGAAGGAAGACACGCACCGTATGGCGGAGGCCAACAAGGCCTTCTCGCATTACCGCTGGTAGAGTCGCTGGGCGGGCCGCAAGGCAGCCAGCAGTTGCAGCCAAGCAGATTCTTCCAGGCAGTATGCAGTCGTGGCACGCCATACCCCCATCGAGCGCTACCGCAATGTCGGGATCATGGCGCATATCGATGCCGGGAAGACCACGACCACGGAGCGTATCCTGTTTTATACCGGGGTGTCGCATAAGTTAGGCGAAGTTCATGACGGTGCCGCGACCATGGACTGGATGGAGCAGGAACAGGAGCGCGGCATCACCATCACGTCGGCCGCGACGACCTGCTTCTGGTCGGGCATGGATCAGCGGTATCCGGAGCACCGGATCAACATCATCGACACCCCCGGGCATGTCGATTTCACCATAGAGGTGGAACGTTCGCTGCGGGTCCTGGACGGCGCTTGCGCCGTCTTTTGCGCGGTGGGTGGGGTGGAGCCCCAGTCGGAAACGGTGTGGCGGCAGGCGGACAAGTACGGCGTACCGCGTCTGTGCTTCGTGAACAAGATGGACCGCACGGGGGCCGATTTCCTGCGGGTAGTGGCTCAGATTCGCGACCGACTGGGGGCGACCCCGGTCCCAGTTCAGCTCCCCATCGGGGCCGAAGAGGGTTTCAAAGGGGTCGTGGACCTGATTGGCATGAAGGCGATCCTCTGGGACGAGGACAGCAAAGGGATGAAGTTCGAACGCCGGCCGGTCCCCGCCGACATGTTGGAGGAGTGCCTGGAGTGGCGCGGGGTCCTGGTCGAGGCGGCGGCCGAGTCGAGCGATGCCCTGATGGAGCGCTACATCGAGGGCGACGAGTTGACGGTCGATGAACTGAGGGCCGGATTGCGGGCACGCACCCTGCGCAACGAGATAGTCCCGGTGCTGTGCGGCTCGGCCTTCAAGAACAAGGGGGTTCAGGCGATGCTCGACGGGATGGTCGAGTACATGCCCTCCCCGGTGGACGTGCCGCCGATTCGCGGGCTGTTGGACGACGGGGTGACCGAGCAGGAGCGCCCGGCCAGGGATGATGCGCCCTTCGCGGCCCTGGCCTTCAAGATCGCCACCGACCCCTTTGTGGGGACCCTGACGTTCTTTCGGGCCTACTCGGGGGTCCTGCACTCGGGGGACACCCTGTACAACCCGGTCAAGGGCCGGCGCGAGCGGATCGGCCGCATCCTCCAGATGCACGCCAATGATCGCAAGGAGATCAAGGAGGTATGCGCGGGGGACATAGCGGCGGCGGTGGGTCTCAAGGACGTGACCACGGGGGACACCCTGTGCGCCCAGGACAAGGTCATTACCCTGGAGCGGATGGAATTCCCGGAGCCCGTCATTTCGGTGGCGGTTGAGCCGAGGACCCAGGCCGACCAGGAGAAGATGGGCCTGGCCCTGGGCAAGCTGGCCCAGGAGGACCCCTCGTTCCGGGTGCACACCGACGAGGAGTCCGGCCAGACCATCATCTCGGGTATGGGTGAGCTGCACCTGGAAATCATCGTCGACCGGATGCGGCGCGAATTCGGGGTCACGGCCAAGGTCGGTGCCCCGCAGGTCTCCTACCGGGAGACGATTCGGGTCAAGGTCGAGCAGGAGTCCAAGTTCGTGCGCCAGACTGGGGGGCGCGGTCAGTACGGCCACGTCTACCTGCGCATCGAGCCGCGGGAGCCTGGGGCAGGCTACGAGTTCGTCAATGACGTGGTGGGTGGGACAGTACCCAAGGAGTACATCCCGGCAGTGGACAAGGGCATTCGCGAGGCCATGGCCAATGGGGTCATCGCCGGATTCCCTATCGTGGATGTGCGGGTCGCCCTGTACGATGGCTCCTACCACGATGTGGATTCGAGTGAGATGGCGTTCAAGATCGCCGCCTCCATCGGGTTCCGGGAAGGGGTGGCCAAGGCCAGGCCGGTACTGCTCGAACCCATTATGAAGGTCGAGGTGGTGACACCCGAGGCATTCATGGGCGATGTGATGGGCGACATCAACAGTCGCCGGGGCATGATCCAGGGTATGGAGGACGCCCCCGCTGGAAAGATCGTGCGGGCCGAGGTGCCCCTGGCGCAGATGTTCGGTTATTCCACCGACCTGCGTTCGGCGACCCAGGGTCGAGCGACCTACAGCATGGAATTTGCGAAATACAGCGAGGTGCCGGCCAGCATTGCCGATGCCATCGCCAAGAGACACTAAACGAACCAGCTCGGGCACAGGGCCCAGCCACACAGTTCAGCCACACAGTTCAGATCCATAGTCGAGGCAGGTAGATCGCGATGTCCAAAGGAAAATTCGAGCGTAAGAAGCCGCACGTCAACGTCGGCACTATTG
>DYRB01000177.1 GCA_020718945.1 Lamprocystis purpurea
GACCTGTGGAACCGCCACAGCCTGGGCGGGTGCACCTACTACGTCGAGCACCCCGGCGGGCGCAACGAGGACAGCTTCCCGGTCAACGCCTACGCCGCGGAGGCCAGGCGCATCGCCCGCTTCCGGCTCATGGGGCACACCCAGGGGGAGATAGATCCGCCGCCAGAGGAGCCGGCGGGGGATCATCCCTATACCCTGGACTTGCGCTATCAGCCGGGGTGTTAGGCACCGCTGGGAGGGGGCCGACTAGCCCCCGCCCAGCGCCTTGGTCCGCGGTGCGGACCTCTCATCTGCTCGGACCACTTGGTCCCCGGCGGCTGGTGGGCTACTGTAGGCGGACCATCGGACCGCCATGTAACTGCTGCGCATGGCCCGCCCAGAAAGGTTGCGCCCATCATGTTCGACTCCCTCAAGGTTCAGCGCTTTCGCGCTTTCGACTCGTTCGATCTCCCGGGTCTGACCCGGGTCAACCTCCTCGTAGGCAAGAACAATGCAGGCAAGACCTGTCTTCTTGATGCGGTGGAGATGGCTGTGTTGGCCGGAAGCGTCGGCTCATTGGTAAAGAGCCCCATTCGCCGCCGAGAAATCTGGCTTGGATCCGGCGATAAAGGCTCAGATCGATTAGAGATGGACTTGAGCCACATCTTCTTCGGGCACGAGATTCACGATGGAGCCTCATTTGAGATCACTGCGGGGAATGGCGATATCGAACGACGAGTTCGCTGCGATGTTCGCCCAAGACAAGAGGACTTGTTTCCCGTTAATCCCCTATCCGATGATCCGGCCCTCGACTCGCCGCTGGAAGTAGTGCTGACCGGACCGGATAACCCGAACGGGACATCAATTCCGGTCTCGCCGAACGGGCACCTACTGGATATCAGCCGCAGCGGACCGAGCACCCCCTTGCTGCCGCCGCAGCAAGGCACCGACGCACGACCGATTGTGGCAACCCCTCCGCGGACCGCTAAGGGCGCCAGGGTTTGGTTTCTTGGTTCTGGGGGCGTGCCACCCTGGGGGCTGCAAACGGTATGGGATCTGTTCGTCCTCAGCCCGGAGGAAGAAAAAGTGATCGCGGCCTTGCAGATCATTGAGCCCGACATTCAGCGGCTCGCGTTTACCGGACAAGGATCGGAAAGCACAGCATTTGTGAAGCTCAAGGGCGAAGAGCAGAGAATTCCTTTAGGCAGCCTGGGTGATGGAATCGGCCGATTGCTTGCTCAAGCCATTTACTTGGCATTGTCAGCCAAGGGCGTACTGCTGATCGACGAAGTCGATACCGGGCTGCACCACTCCACGATGGAATCGATGTGGCGTTTCATCATCGAATCGGCCCGACGGTTAGATGTCCAAGTGTTCGCGACCTCTCACAGCGGCGACTGCATCCGCGCCCTGGCCTGGCTTCAGACCGACAGGCCGGACTTGGCGTCGGACATCTCCGTCCATCGCATCGACAAGGCGGCACAGGCAGCCGTTCGGTACTCGGCGGCCGACATCGAGATTGCCGCACGCCATCATATCGAGGTGCGGGGATGACTGCCCCTGCAATGAAACCGGACAGACCCCATAGGCTGATTGTCGAGGGGCGCGACGATAAGTGGTCGATCATCCAACTCACCGCCAGGCACGGATGGGATTGGGAAAGCCCCAGTCCGCACTATCCCTGGATCGAGGATGCGAAAGGCGACACCGGTGTCCTGGAGTCCCTCCCGGTAGCCTTGCGTTCCTATCGTCGCGTCGGGATTGTCCTCGATGCGGACATTGCCCCGGGCAACCGCTGGCAGTCGGTTTGTGATCGCGTGGCCGGGTTCGGTTTCACTCTGGACAGCCGGCCAGACCCGGACGGCACCGTGGCAGAGGCGGCAGACGGCCGTCGCCTAGGGGTCTGGCTCATGCCCGACAACCAGAGCCCCGGCAAGCTTGAGGACTTCCTGGCCGTCCTCGTCCCGGCAGGTGATCCGTGCTGGTCATGGTCAGAGGAAAGTACCGAGCGTGCCCGCCAGCTTGGCGCCAAGTTCCCGCCGTCCGACTTCATCAAAGCGCGCATTCATGCCTGGCTTGCCTGGCAGAAGGAACCCGGATTGCCTTTCGGCACTGCGATTCAGTCCGCCGCCTTCGCCCACGATGCTCAGGCGGCACGCCAATTCGTGGCCTGGATGGACCGGCTCTTTGCCTGAGTCGACAGAAGTCGGCGCATCTACTGGGACAAGGTCGGCAAGACGCTGGTTGTGCTCGGCTATCGAGCCTCCAATCGGGCCGAGTGGGTGCCCATGGACGACGGGGTCTATTCCGTCACCGCCAAGGTCGCCTGCTTCGGCGAGAACCCGGCGACCATGGGAGACGATTTCGCAGACCCAGTCCGGGGTCGTCTCGATGATGCCCGTCGGGCGGTCGGGGACCCGCTCCTTACGCCAGCCGGCAAGGTCGTGCACCGGGCACTGGTGGACCTCGTAGGCGACGCTGACCTCGGTGATGATCCACCAGCCCCCGGGGCCGGTCTCGCGGGTGAAGGGGCTCAATTCTGCGCGGGTACTACCCTGGGCCAGGCCGTGCTCCGAACGCGCCATAGGCCGGCGCAGGATCTCCCCGCCGATGAGTTCGCAGCGCTCATCCGGGCACAGCAACAGGTCGTCGAGGGTCTTGAGCTTGAGCGCTTCCATGGGTTCGGGTGTGAAGGCGTTGGCGTAGCCTGCATTGTGCGGGGCCCCCGAGGGGACGCAAGGCCGCGCGCCTGAGGCCGGGACAAGGGCCCCGGTCTGCCCTTAGCATGTGTAGCCGTCCACTCAACCGGTACTGCCCCATGATCCGCAAACTTGCACTGGCCCTCAGCGGGCTCTTCCTCGCCTTCCTGGTGATCGGGCTGCTGTTGCCCGATGCGGTGGGCCTGATGCGCACTATCGAAATCTCCGCCCCCCCGGAGAAGGTCTTTCCCCTGGTCAACGACCTGCGGGCCTTCCAGCGCTGGTCGCCCTGGCAGTCGCCGGGACTGGCGGTGGCCTACTCGGGGGCCGCATCCGGGGTGGGGGCGCGCATGTCCTGGAGCCAGGACGGCGGGGGCATGGCCGGCAGCCAGGAGATCGCCCTGAGCGATCCGCCGCGACGGGTGGTCTATGCCCTGAGCTTCGGCCCCGGGACCGGGGCTGAGGCGACCCTGGACCTGGAACCGGCGGCGGGCGGGACCCGGGTGACCTGGGGCTTCGCCTACCGGATCGGCTACGACATCGTCGGGCGCTACATCGGCGCCCTGGTCAAGGGCCGGGTGGGGGACCAGTACGCCGAGGGGCTCGAGCGCCTCAAGGCCCTGGTCGAGACGGGCGCGGCCAGGCCCTGAAGGGGAAGGGCGGCTCCGGGTCGGCGCAGACCAGGAAGGCGACCATCTCGCCGGTGAACTGGGCAAGAGCGGCGCCGAACTCGCGCACCAGGCCGTTGGGGGCCCCGGTGAGCAGGATGTAGCCGAACTGGAAGACGGCGATCAGGGTCACCGCCAGCTTGATCAGGCCGAAGGCGAGGATGTAGAGCAGCATCAGAAGCCCGCGCTTCCAGTGGTCGCGGGTGGCGTGGAACCAGTCGCCCACGCGCTGCACCAGGGTCTCGGCCTGGCTGGCCCTGGTCGCGGGCCCGGGTTGTTCGTCCATTGCACACCTCTGTAGGTCGGGGGCGGGGTCGAGGCCCCGGGGTCAAGGGCGCGCAACATGGCACGGTCGCCGGTGCGACACAAGGGGAGGCAGAGGTTGTGAACAATCCCCGGCCGTAGCGAGGGCGTCCCTGGGGGTGTCCGGAAAGGCGCGGGGGTGCACAAGTCCGGGGAGCATAGCGAGCCTATGTGACCCGGACTTGGGGGTCCCCGCAACGCATCCGGGCGCCGCCAGGGGCGTCCGCAGCAGGCCGGGGTTTGTTCACAACCCCTTAGGGCGGATCGGTCTTCTCCGGCGTGGGGCCGACCATGCAACTGCGGGTGACGCAGTGCATCAACTTGAGATTGCCGTTGGTCTCGTCGTAGTAGGTGATGACCGGCAGGCCGTCGGTACCCACGGCGATGGCGCTGTACCAGCCCACGGACCCGGCGGAGTCGAGGGTGGTCAGGTCGGCCGCGGCACAGCCCGGGTCGCGGCAGGCGGCCAGGCGCAGATCGCCCTTGGCGTAGTCCAGGTAGACGATGAGCGGGTTGCCGTCGGCGCTGATGGCTAGGGCGACGTTGGAGCCGGTGGACGCCTCGCGGTCGAGGATGCGGATATCGGCGGCGCGGCAGGCCGGGTCCCGGCAATGGGCCAGCTTCAGGTCGTCGTTGACGAAGTCCCAATAGGCGACCACAGGCATGCCGTCGTCGCCGATGGCCAGCGCCGTCCCCAGGCCAGTCCCGTTGGTGTCGAGGTTGCGGGTCTCGACGTCCACGCAGGCGGGGTCATAACAGCGGGTGAACCTGAGGTTGCGCTTGGTGGAGTCGTAGTAGCTGATGACCGGCAGGCCGTCGGCCCCCTTGGCGATGTCGGTGTAGAGCCCGGCGGTACCCTCGCCGTCCACCGTCTCCAGATCGGCCTTGGTGCAGGCGGGGTCGGCGCAGTGGGCGAGCTTGAGGTTGCCATGCACGGCGTCGTGGTAGCTGATCACCGGCATACCGTCCTTGCCTATGGCCAGGGCCAGGTGCTCGCCGACCCGCCGGTCGGTATCGACCACCGAGACCTGGGCGGAGGAGCAGTCCAGATCGGCGCAATGGGCCGCCTTGAGCATGCGGAACTGGTTGTCGTAGTAGGCGATGATGGGCAGGCCGTCGGTACCGATGGCAATGGCGCTGTACCAACCCACGTCGCCCTC
The DNA here is from genome assembly GCA_020718945.1 of Lamprocystis purpurea. GTDB lineage: Bacteria > Pseudomonadota > Gammaproteobacteria > Chromatiales > Chromatiaceae > DYRB01. The sequence continues at coordinate 4,810 of DYRB01000177.1, forward strand.
CCGGTCCACGGTGGTGACGGTCGAGGTGGTGCAGCCCGGATCGTGGCAGTGGGCGACCTTGAGGTCCCGCTCCGCGTAGTCGAGATAGCTGACCATGGGCCGTCCGTCCGGGCCTATGACCAAGGAGCTGTGCCAGCCTACATCCTTGCCGCGGTCGATGATGACCATGCGGTTGCGCGGGCCGGCAGGCTGGGCGCGGGCCGGTGGTGCCGGGGCGAGGATGAAGACACGGGCGGAATAGTCGTCGTTCTTGCGCCCGGTGGTGACGCTCAGCATGTAGGTGCCGGGGCCGATCTCGGCGGGCAGGGGCTGGGTGACCAAGGTCTGGGCGTCGAAGCGCTCCAGCTTGAGGACGCGCCGTTCGAGCCTTAGGGTCGGCGGGTATTCGGGGTCGAAACTGGTCCCGGTGACGGTCAGAACCCGAGTGTCGTAATCGAAGCTCCCGTCCAGGATAGTCATGCGCCCCTGGTCCTGGACCACCACCTTGCCCTTGGGCGGCGCCGCGGCCAGGGCAGCACCGCCGCTGCACACCAGCGCCAGGCCCAGCAGCCCGCTGGCCAACCAACCTACCGGCCAACACATCGGCCAACCCAGCAGCCGACGGGCCAACAGGCATGGCGGCGCCTGCCACCAGGGGCGGCGAGGGATGCAGCGGGTTTCGGCTGGAGCGGGCACGGACGGCAATTGACCTGACCTCGGGCTTCCTCGGTGGTGGTGTTTGTGCATGGATCGGGCCGGCAGACGCCGGGGCAGGCTCCGAGGAGCCTGTCGGAACTGCCAGGCTCCTAGTGTATCCGTACCGAGGGTCCTCGCGGGCTCCTCGGGACGCCTTGCGAAGCATCCGCGCATCCGCCGGGCCTGGCCGTGACGAGGGTCTAGGTTCGCGGCTGGCCGCCGGGCGCGGGTCGCGAAACTGCCGCCGGGCTACCGCCCCGGCTGCGGCCCCTGCTGCCCCTGAGTCCCGTCGCGTGCTAAGGTTCCGCGCCTCGCCAACCCCCGGATATCCCCCATGGCCAAGCCCTATCCCCTGATCCTGGTCGACGGGTCCTCGTACCTGTTCCGCGCCTACCACGCCCTGCCCAAGCTGACCAACTCCCGGGGCGAGGCGACCGGGGCCCTGGTGGGCGTGCTCAACATGCTGCGCAAGCTCCAGGACCAGTACCGCCCGGAGTATATGGCGGTGGTCTTCGATACCCCGGGGCCGACCTTCCGCGACGCCCTGTTCCCAGACTACAAGGCCCATCGGCCGCCCATGCCGGACGACCTGCGCGAGCAGATTGAGCCCCTGCACGCCCTGGTCCGGGCCCTGGGGCTGCCCCTGCTGGCCGTCCCCGGGGTGGAGGCCGACGACGTGATCGGGACCCTGGCCACCCAGGCCGTGGCTGCGGGCCTGGCGACCCTGATATCCACCGGGGACAAGGACCTGGCCCAGTTGGTCGGGCCCAGCGTGACCCTGATCAACACCATGACCGATACCTTGCTCGACCCGGCGGGGGTGGTGGAGAAGTTCGGCGTGCCACCGAACTTGATTGTGGACTGGTTGGCCCTGACCGGCGATACCTCGGACAACATCCCCGGGGTGCCCAAGTGCGGCCCCAAGACCGCGGTCAAGTGGCTCCAGACCTATGGCAGCC
>DYRB01000178.1 GCA_020718945.1 Lamprocystis purpurea
GCTCCCACGGTCGGCCTCCCGGTCGAACCAACACCTAATGCAGACATAGCCTTTTCTTTGTGGCTTGTTTCGCCGTAAGGAAGCAGGTGCCAGATGGGGCTAGGGCCATTCCCGCAGGGTCCGCTGCGCGGAGCCGGGCGGCGGGGAACCTCGGGTGACGTGGAGTGCCGCGGGGTCGGCGGTCCGCGCAGCGGACCCTACCGCCCCAGGCGCGACCGCCCCAAGTGGGACGGGTTTGCTTTTGGTGACGAAGCACCAGATTCGTCATCCAGGTCTTGGAAGCCCCGCCTCCCGAAACGCGCTACCCCGCCCCGGCGTCACGATGCTCGAGCTTCGTGACGAGGGGAATCGCACCGGGTGGCCCCGGCCGTCCCGGCTGAAGCCGCTCCCAGCAGGACATCGCGGGGCGCTACCCCGGTCGGCCCGGCTCAGGCCCCGGGTGCGTGGCGAAGCCTGCTGGGTTAATCTCCACCGGTCCCCGTCCCCGGCAGTACCGGCAACCCTTGAGAGCGCGCGGAGTCCAGCGTGGAGAGTTACAAGGTCGTTCGTCCCGAGCACCTGAACCATTTCGGCTTCCTGTTCGGTGGTTTCCTGCTCAAGTGGGTGGACGAGATCTCCTGGATCGCCGCCAGCCGCGACTACCCGGGGTGCAGCTTCGTCACCGTGTCTATGGACCGGGTCGAGTTCCGCCGCGGGGTGCATCAGGGGACTGTGCTGCGCTTCGAGTCCTGCGAGAGCGCCAAGGGCAACACCTCGGTGGAGTATGAGGTCCAGGTCTTTGCCGACCACCTGGACACAGGGGCGGAGGAGCCCATCTTTTCCACCCACATCCGCTTCGTCTGCCTGGATGCGGAAGGCCGCAAGACGCCGCTGCCGCGGGGCTGAAGGATGGTTGGCGGGGGATCATTGGTCCGGGACCCGCGCCTCAGGGCGTCGGTTGGTTCGACCCAGATCGCACCCTGGGCTACCTCGGTGCGAATAAATTCGCACCTACACCGGGTCCCAGGCCCGTGACCGTTCAAACCGTTCTTCCCCTGGCGACCCTGGAGCCCCAAGCCAAGGGCCGGGCGACCCTGACCCTCAGCGGCACCTGGCGCCTGGATCAGCCCTTGCCTGAGGTCGAAGACCTGCTCGGGGCCCTCGCGGACCTGCCGGGTCCCAGCACCCTGGGTTTCGACTGCACGGCCCTGGCCGATTGGGACTCCGGCCTGGTCGCCTACCTGACCGTGCTCCAGGGTCAAGCGACCCAAGGCGGCTGGACCCTGGACCCAGCGGGTCTCCCCGAGGGGGTCCAGGGTCTGCTGCACCTGGCCTTCGCGGTGCCGGAGCGACCCGGCACCCGGCGCGTGGAGGTTGACGAGTCCTTCGTGTACGACATGGGTGCGGAGGCCCTCGGCATGGTCCGCTCCACCGGGGAGATCATGGCCTTCCTGGGCGACGGGGTGCTGTCCCTGCGCCGCCTGGTGAAGGGGCGGGCACGCATGCGCCGGGCGGACCTGTGGCTTACCATCCAGCAGGCCGGGGCCGCGGCCCTGCCCATCGTCAGCCTGGTCAGCTTCCTGGTGGGCATGATCTTCGGCTATATCGGGGTCAATCAGCTCTCCCAGTTCGGGGCGCTCATCTATGTGGCGAGCCTGGTGGGGCTGGCCATGACCATCCAGATGGGGGCGCTCATCACCGCCATAGTCCTGGCCGGGCGCACCGGGGCGGCCTATGCGGCCCAACTCGGTACCATGCAGGTCAACGAGGAGATCGACGCCCTGCGTACCCTGGGGCTGCCGCCCATGGACTTCCTGGTCCTGCCGCGCATGCTGGCCCTGATCCTCATGACGCCGCTGCTGGCGGTCTATGCCGACCTGATGGGCATACTCGGCGGGGCCTTCGTCGGCATCCTGGTCGGCGGCCTGACCCCCACCGAGTACTTCAACCAGACCCAGGCCAGCATCGGCTGGAACCACATCATCCAGGGGCTGATCAGCGCCGCGGTCTACGGGGCCATAGTCGCCGTGGCCGGGTGCCTGCGCGGCATGCAGTGCGGGCGCAGCGCCGCCGCCGTGGGCGAGGCGACCACCTCCGCTGTGGTCACTGCCATAGTCGCCATCGTCATTGCCGCCGCCGTGCTGACGGTGATCTTCAACGCCCTGGGGCTCCAATGAACACAGCGGCGCGCCCGATTCAGGTCCGCCTGGAGGGGGTTACCCTGGCCTATGGGGAGACGGTCATTCAGCAGGACCTGAGTTTCGACATAGCCCGTGGGGATGTCTTCGTCATTATGGGCGGCAGCGGCTGCGGCAAGAGTACGGTCATGCGCAGCCTCACCGGGCTGCTGGAGCCGGCCGCCGGGCGTATCCTCTACGGCGAGGCGAGCCTGTGGGAGGCTGATCGGGCGGTGCGCACCCGCATGATGCGCAGGAACGGGGTCATGTACCAGAGCGGCGCCCTGTGGAGTTCCATGACCCTGCTGGAGAACGTTGCCCTGCCGCTCGAACAATACACGAGCTTAAGCCAGCGGCAGGTGCGCGACATCGCCGCCTACAAGCTGGCCCTGGTGGGGCTGGCGGGGTTCGACGACTATTACCCGGCCCAGATCAGCGGCGGTATGCGCAAGCGCGTCGGGGTGGCCAGGGCCATGGCCCTGGACCCGGATACCCTGTTCTTCGATGAGCCCTCCGCCGGGCTCGACCCCCTGAGCGCCCGGCGCCTGGATGACCTGATCCTGGAACTGCGCGATGGCCTCGGCACCACCATGGTGGTAGTCACCCACGACCTGGCGAGCCTGTTTGCCATCGGCGACGATGCCGTTTTTCTGGACGCGGAGACCAAGACCATGCTCGCGACCGGCAACCCGCGGGACCTGCGTGACCACAGCCCGGACCCCAGGGTGCGGGCCTTCCTCAGTCGCGGCGAGGCGGTCGCCGGCCCAGGGGCCCTGCCCGCATGAGCCACCAGGCCAGTCCGACCGTCATCGGCGGCTTCGTCCTCGGGGCCCTGGTCCTGGTGGTGGCGGCCATTATCATTTTTGGCAGCGGGGCCCTGCTCAAGGAGCGGGTGGCCATGGTCACCTATTTCCCCGGCTCGGTGCAGGGGCTGAGCGTGGGGGCCCAGGTGCAGTTCCAGGGGGTTCAGGTCGGCCAGGTGACTGCCATCGGCCTGGACTATGTGGTCGAGGACGCCAGTTTCCGCATCCCGGTCTCCTACGACATCTGGCCGGACGCCATCGGGGTCATAGGTGAGGAGGCGGCGGACATAGACCCCCAGGGGTTCGCCAAGCGGCTGGTGGTCGAGCGCGGTCTGCGTGCCAGGCTGGAGCCGGTGAGCCTGGTCACCGGGCAGTACATGGTCTCCCTGGGCATGGGCACCCGGAGCCTGCCGCGCTACGTCGGCGGGCCCCAGAGGGGCATCGAGATCCCGGCCATCGAGTCCACCCGGGACCGGCTCGGCGACATGCTGCAAACCCTCCCCCTGGACGACCTGGTCAGCGGGGCCGCCGGGACCCTGGCGGCCCTGCGCTCTCTACTCGACTCCGGGGGCATCCAGGCCCTCATCGCCCACCTGGACCAGACGGTGGGGCAAATCGGGCGCCTGGCCGAGGACCTCGACAGCCAGGTCGGGCCCCTGGCGGGGCGGCTGGACGGCACCCTGGGGCGATACGCCGCCCTGGGGGAGCGTCTGACCGCCCGGGTGGACGGGCTGGCGGATGGGTTAGAGACCACCGCGGCGGACCTGGGGCGGCTGAGCCGCCACCTGGACGCCCAGGTCGAGCCCCTGGCCGCGCGAGCCGGCAATGCCCTGCGCCAGGCCGATAAGACCCTGGCCACGGTGCAGGGGGCCCTCGCCACGGGGTCCGACCTGCGCTACGGCCTCACCCAGTTCCTCGCCGAGGCCGCCGCCGCGGCCCGCTCCCTGCGCAACCTGGCCGACTACCTGGAGCGTCACCCGGAGGCCCTGGTGAAGGGCAAGCGGTGAGGCTGGGGTCAGTCATAGGCCACTCTGCTCGCCACCCCGGGGACGCGGTGATCGCCTCGCCCCCGGGTTGGGCCGACCCGCCCCCTACCAACGCCCAGAGATAGGCTTGTCCGTGGCAGTGCCAAAGACCCCGCTCGGCAGGTCGGCGGCGTTGAGCGTCTGGCCCCCATCCAGATCCAGATAGAAGCGCCCCTCATCCACGCCGTCGCCGTCCCAGTCCCCGATCACCGGCAGGTCCTTGGCCGCACCGAAGGCCTGGCTCAGCCGGTCCAGGGTCGCGCTGTAGACCCCATTGCCGTCGAAGTCCAGGTGCCGTCGGCGTTCAGCCGGAACACCCCCACCTCACCCCCGCCGCCGCCCTGGTTGGCGGCGACCAGCACCTTGCCATCGGGCTGCACCGCCAGGCCGATCTGGAGCTGCGAGACGAAGGCGTTGCCGCCAAAGGGCAATTCGCGCTGGCCGTCGGTGTAGAAACTGGTGTCGAGGGTGCCGTCGGCCTTGTAGATGGAGGCCAGGCCGGTGATCGGCGCGAAGCGGCTGGCGAAGTTGAAGAAGCCGCTGCCCACGGCCAGCACGCGACCGTCGGCCAGCGGCACCGCGGCGCGCCACTCGCCTTGGTAGTCGGCCAACATCGAGTTGACGATGCCGTCGCCGCTGAAGCCTTGCAGAGCGCCGCGAGCGGCCCCCGGCCCGGGTGGCCTGTGGATGGGGGGGGCCGGCGCCCGCCGATTGCCGACTGCGGCGTCATCGGCAGTGAGCCCCTGGCGCAAGCAACAGCGCACCGGGCGCTTGCCGCCTGGGCCGCGGATTCGGTACCTTGCCGGAGCCAACCGAATCGAACCACACCCGAATCGTCTGGAGGAGTTGCCGTGCGGGAAGTCGCCCCAGCGGTCGCCCGACCCCAGGCACCCGGCCAACTGGCCAGCGTCCTCGGCGGCCTGCTACCCCTGGTGGACAGCCTCGCCGCCAGGCCGCGGTTGGTGCTGGTCGCGGGGGGCCTGGCCCTGGCCTGGATGTTCGTCTGGCTGGTCCGGCACCAGGGGGTGTCGGCCCTGACCGGCCTGGTCCTGGCCCTGGCCCTGGCCCTGGCCCTGGCCCTGGCCGTCCTGGACTGACGGTACGCCTACCTAGAGGGCCAGGCGGTCCCACCCCCAACAGACGCCTTCGCCTCGACCGATCCCCCAATCACAGGTCCCAGCCATGCACAGATCCTGGAAGGACAGCATCTACAGCCAGCGCGAACAGCTCGCCGGCATGCTCCACAAGCCCATGGCCGCCCTGGCCGGGCGCTGCGCCCCGGCCTGGGGGGATCGGGAGGGGCTCAACCTCGTCCTGGCCGAGGGCTTCCCGGGGATACCCCACTGCGCCTACCTGTACTGCCTGGGGACCGATGGGGTGCAGATCTCCGACAACATCGGCGCCGACGGGGCGGACCCCGGCCACTTCGGGCGCAACCGCTCGGAGCGGCCCTACATGCGCGAGCCGGTGCCGCCCTGGGGCTTCCTGCTCTCCGACGCCTACATCAGCCTGGGCGAGCAGCGCCCGTCGCTCACCGCCCTGCAACTGGTGTGGGGTGAGGGCGGGGCCCTGGGCTACCTGGGGGCGGACTTCGACCTGCGCGACCTGCCGGTGACCGCCGGGCTCTACACCGAGCCCGACGCCTGGCGCCAGGTCAAGGGCGACCCCGCCATCCGCGGCCAGCTCTTCCAGCAGTGCCGGGTGGAGAGCCCCATGGACCGCAACCTGGATCGAGCCCTATCTATTCTGGGGGAGCTGCTCACCGAGCGCGGGGTCTTCCAGTGCCAGATCCACTTCTCCAGCAGCCAGGCGACCCTCTGGACCCTGGACGACCCCTACCGCTACCGCATCCTGGACCAGGAGGCCCTGTCCGACCCCGACATCTGCCTGGTCTACCCGCCGCGGCGCTACCCCGCGGACGCCCTGATCCCGAGCGCTGACATTGGCCGGGTCCTGGAGCGCCTCAAGGGCCTGCGCCTAGTGGACGAGAACATCTATCTGCGCCAGTCCTCCATCAACGTCTTCAACGGCATGGTCAGCCTGACCTTCTCCTGCGACGGCTCCCACTACATGCCCCACGGGCAGTTCCTGGGGGCGGATACGGCCTACTGGTTCGGTGGGGTGGGCTGAGTCGCCGCGAAGACGATTTGTCCGCAAATGAACGCAAATCCCTCGGCGCCCTTGATCATAATTGCGTCCGGCTCGCCGAGCGCGTAGTCAGGCCATCTTGGCCTGACACCCTCAGGGCTGGAACCCCTGACTACGCGGCCGTGCGAGTTGCCCGGTCAGTCGCGCCGAGGCGGCGCCCCCACGAGGAGAGACGCCCTGGCAACGGCGGGCACCCTGGGAGCGGCGCCTCGCCGCGACGGGCCCAAAGACGCACCCCGGCCCGGGTCAGTCGCGCCGAGGCGGCGCCCCCACGAGGAGAGACGCCCTGGCAACGGCGG